>CANDMI010000045.1 GCA_947385775.1 uncultured Eubacterium sp.
CAATCCCGGTCCGTCCGGTATCGATAACTTATAAACAGAATGCTTAGGGCTTCTTACATCCCGGAGCCGGAACATCCGGACAGGCCCCCGGCTTGCTTCCAGCGTCCGGGTATTATTGATGATATACACGTCAGCCCCCCAATCCATGAAAAGTAACTCGGCTTGCTTTTTTCGTTTTCACGTCAGGATAACCAAATCTTGACTCTAAGCTTACACTAAGATAATATAAAAGAAAACCAATATAATATAGAAGAAGTTGATTTCATAAAAAAGAGAATGATAGAGGTGTATGCGAAATGGCTCTGACAAACAGCCAGATAGAGCGCTATAGCCGCAACATAGCGCTAAAGGAAGTAGGAAAGATCGGACAGGAAAAATTGCTGGAGGCAAGGGTTTTGGTCATTGGCGCCGGGGGGCTTGGCTCTTCTGGGGCCATGTACCTTGCGGCGGCGGGGGTCGGGACGATCGGAATTGTGGATGCGGACCGGGTGGAACTGTCGAACCTGCAAAGGCAGATCTTGCATACGACGCGAGATATTGGAAAGCAAAAGGCGGTTTCGGCAAAAGAGGCGATGGAGGCTCTGAATCCAGATGTGAAAATCCATGCTTATGACATGCTCGCGGATGCGTCAAATTTGCGGGGGCTTGTCCGGGAATATAATTTTATCATCGACGCGACGGATAATTTTGCCGCGAAATTTTCCATCAATGACGCTTGCGTTTATGAAAAAAAGCCGTTTTGCCATGCGGGAATACTCAGGTTTGGCGGGCAGCTTATGACTTATGTGCCGGGAATGGGGCCTTGCTACCGGTGTATATTTGAAAAGGAGCCGCCAAAGGATGCGGTCTTAAATTGTAAGCAGGCGGGGATTTTTGGCGCGGTCTGCGGCGCCATCGGAAGCTTGCAGGCAATGGAGGCGGTAAAATATATCCTTGGGGAAGGGGAGCTGCTTATAGGGCGGCTTTTAACGGTGGATGCGTTGTCTATGGGGTTTCGAAAGGTCAAGTTTTCCAAAAACAAAAGGTGCGCGGCATGCGCCCAAAGAGCCGCCTACGATTCTCCTTGCGAAAGCGCTGACTTTAACATATAATAGTTGCAGACAGATCGTAAAACCATGAGAGGAAAGGAAAGCCATGCGGGGGTTAGATAATAAGCGCAAAAAAAGGATTTTTATCTTGACCGTCAGCCTTTTTTTTGCATTGGCGCTCTATCAGGCGGCAGGCGCGTCCAAAAAAGCGGACAACCAGACTGTAAAAGCGGGGATATTTTATTTTGACGGATACCATATGAAGGATGAAGTGGGCAATATGGCCGGCTATGGCATTGAGGTCTTGAACCTGATCTCAGAATATTCCCATCTAAGCTTTGAATACGCAGGGTATGATAAATCCTGGAATGATATGCTCGATATGTTGAAAAACGGGAAGATAGATGTAGTCACGTTGGCCAGAAAGACGGATGAGCGCAGCGGTCAGTTTTTGTTATCGAATCCGATCGGCATAAATCATACGGTACTTTCAGTGCAGGAAAATGACGTGCGGTTTCGCCGCGGGGACTATAAGACCTATGACGATATGCTTGTTGGGATGATAAAGGGAAGCAGCCAGAATAAGACGTTAAAGGAGTTTGCAAAAAAGCATCATTTTAAGTACCGCATAAAAAGATTTGAGAATACAGGGGCGCTTGCAAAGGCGTTGCAGGATGGGACGGTTGACGCAGCGCTTTCCAGCGATTTAAGGAAAACGGAAAACGAAAAGACGCTGGATACGCTTGACTCCGAGAATTTTTACGCGATCGTTCGAAAAAATGATACGGAATTATTAGAAGAGATCAATTATGCGATCGAGCAGATGAACATCAACGAGGGGAACTGGGCGAGTGGGCTGTTTTATAAATATTACGGGTCGGTCTATTCCTCGGCTTTGGAATTTAACAAGCGTGAGCAGGCGTATATCCAAGACGTGGTTTCTGGAAAAAAGAAGATCACGGCGACCTCTTTGGGGGATCGAAAGCCTTATTCTTACCTGGACGGCGGGGCGCTGACGGGGATTCAGGTTGATTATTTTGCGCAGATCATGGAAATGGCAGGGCTGCCTTTTGAAATGGTCGCGCCAAAAGACCGGGCGGATTATCAAAAGATCACGGAAAATGACAGCGTGGACGTCGTGATCGATAAAAGGACATCTGACGTGGACGTAAATGAAGATTCAAACTATGGATTTCGTACAGATCCCTACATGTCCACTGGAATGGCCAAGGTGACCAGGAAAGATTTTAAAGGGGAGATTCAAACCGTCGCTGTCGCAAAGGACCAGGGAAACGCCCCGGTGGATCTGGGGCTTGTGGGAGGCGCGAAAATAAAAGAATATGAGACAAGGCAGGAGGCGTTCCAGGCGGTTTTGGATAAGGAGGCAGATTGCGTTTACGCATATACGTATTCTGTGCAGATGTTTGTAAACAGCGATGTAACAGGTTCTTTGTATTACAGCATCATCGACGGAATCCGGTTTGAGTTTTGTATGTATGTCAGAAATGACAGCGACCATGAGCTTGTGACGATCTTAAATAAATGCATCCATCAAATGTCGCAGGACGCGATGAACCAGCTGGCAGCGGAATATACCTCTTATACGCCGCAGGATATGACCCTTGTGCAGTATGTTAGGACAAACCCGGGCGTTTTGGCGGCGGTCGCGCTTCTTTTTGTTGCTGCGGCGGCAGCGATCACGATCTTAGTGCTCCGGGCGGGTTGGAATCGAAAGATGCTGGATGTGGCGGAAAGATCCAAAACAGAGCTGGAGTCGCAGCTTGCCATCGTAGAGGCGTTAAGCCGGGATTATATCAACGTATTTGCGGTCCGGGCAAAGGAAGCCAAAGCCAAGGTCATAAAGACAAAGGGCGATGCCTCCGATAAGTTAAAGCTTAAAATTGGCAGGGAATTTGAATATAACAGTATGGTGAACGCTTATATTGATAAAAACGTGCATCCAAAGGACAGGCAGGAGATTCAGGAAGCCTTTTCTTTAAGCCGGATGATGAAAAAGCTAAGGGAGGTTCCGGAATATACCGGCACTTTCCGCACCGTGTCCGAGGAGGGGACGCACAATTTTCAATATACATTTATCAATATGAAGAGTGATGAGCTTGGAGGGTGCGAGCTTATCTTAGCGGGCATACGAAATATCGATGAAACCGTTCGAAAGGAGCGGGAGCAAAACGAGGCGTTAGCCGAAGCGCTTGCGGAGGCGCAGCACGCGAACCATGCAAAGACAATCTTTTTAAATAATATGTCCCATGACATCCGTACGCCGATGAACGCCATCATCGGATTTACGTCGCTTGCCGCGACCCATATCGAAAGCAGGGACCTGGTTTCTGATTATTTAGATAAGATCATGACCTCAAGCAGACACCTTTTAAGCTTAATAAACGACGTGCTGGATATGAGCCGGATCGAAAGCGGCAAGGTCAGGATCGAAGAAAAGGAAGCGAGCCTGCCGCAGATCATGCATGACCTAAAGACCATCGTCCAGTCCGATGTGAAGGCGAAGCAGCTGGATTTTTATATTGACACTGTAGACGTTACAAATGAAAATATTATATGCGACAAGCTGCGCCTAAACCAGGTGCTTTTGAATATTTTAAGCAACGCGATGAAATACACAAAGCCAGGAGGGATGGTCAGCGTCCGGATCATCCAGACAAAGGATACAGAGGATGGGTATGCGTCGTACCAGTTTAAGATCAAGGATACCGGGATCGGGATGAGTCAGAAATTTTTGGATCATTTGTTTGAGCCGTTTGAACGGGAGCAGACTTCCACCGTAAGCGGCATCCAGGGGACTGGGCTTGGGCTTGCCATTTCGAAAAACATTGTGGATATGATGAACGGGACGATCCATGTGGAAAGCGAGGAAGGCAAAGGCTCGGAGTTTACGGTTTCTTTCCGGTTTCGGATCGCGGGAGAGCTGGCGCAGGCGGCGCCGGTCAAAGAGCTTATGGATTTACGCGCGCTGATCGTGGATGATGATATGAATACCTGCATGAGCGTCAGCAAAATGCTTTCTTCCATCGGGATGCGTCCGGATTGGACGACGCAGGGAAAAGAGGCGGTGGCGCGCTGCGGGTTTGCGCTGGAGCAAAACGAGCCATACAGCACGTATATCATTGACTGGCTGATGCCGGATATGAACGGCATTGAGATCGTGCGACGGATCCGAAAAATGATCGGGGACATCCCAAACATCATTATACTGACCGCTTATGACTGGGCGGATGTGGAGCAGGAGGCAAAGGAAGCGGGCGTTACGGCATTTTGCTCCAAACCGATCTTTTTATCGGAGCTTCGCGCGGCTTTAACGGCTCCGATTACGGCAAAGGAGGAGGCGGAGGCGCCGGATACGGCCGTAGAATCCTTCCTCGGTAAAAAAATATTGCTTGTAGAGGACAATGAGATCAACCAGGAGATCGCAAAGGCGATTTTAGAAGAAGCGGGCTTTGTAATCGACATCGCAGACGACGGCACAGTCGCGGTAGATAAGATGGAAGGAGCAAAGCCGGATACGTATGATCTGATTTTAATGGACATCCAGATGAGCAGGATGAATGGATATGACGCGACGCGCGCGATCCGTGCAATGCAAGACCCTGTGAAATCCAAGATCCCGATCGTTGCGATGACGGCGAACGCCTTTGAGGAAGATAAGCAGCTTGCGCTGGACGCCGGGATGAACGGCCATGTCGCAAAGCCGATCGAGGTGGAAAAGCTGATGGAGACGTTAATAGACATATTAAGCAAAAAGAACGGCAGGCGGCAGGCAGGCTTGTGAAAAAATAAACGTTTGGCGCGATAGAATCAAAAGCAAATGGTAAATATGCCTGTATTTTTGGGCAGACCGCAAAAACAGATAGTAAAGATTGACAAACCAAAATAGAAAGCGTTATAATGTAAGCATATAGTTTTGAAATCGTGACAAGGGGAGGCGGCTATGAAAAAGAGAATATGGTTAACGGTGATGTGCTGCATACTTGCCGTGTCTGCCATGAGCGGATGCAATTCCAAAAAGGATGCGGACAAAGATGAATCGGTCGGCTTAAAAAAGCTACAGACGCAGTCAGAGGAGGAAGGTGGCGGCGTTAGTTTGAAATTCTGGTGCGACGAGAGCGAAATGCCGATGTTTCAGCAACGGATCGACCAGTTCATAGAAGAAAATAAATCTGAAGCGTCGATCGAAGTGACCTGTGAGCCGGTTTCCGCGGCTGTTTGCAAGGATACGCTTTTAAGCGATGTAGACAATGGGGCGGACGTATTTTACCTGCCGGACGACCAGCTGCTTGCAATGGTCACCTCTGGAGTATTGGAGGAAGTGCCGGACGCGAGCAAGATCTCAGGCAGGAATTTAGAGGGCGCGGTGGAAGCGGCTTCGGTGGAGGGAAAATTGTACGCGTATCCGATCACGGCGGACAATGGATATTTCTTATATTATGATAAACGGTATTTTAAAGAAGAGGATGTAAAGACATTAGACCGGGTTTTAGACATATGCGCGGAAAACGGGAAAAAATTCGCGATGAAATGGTCCAGCGGATGGTATCTGTATTCTTTCTTTGGCGGCACAGGAATGGAAATGGGGGTCAACGAGGACGGACTGACAAACCATTGCGACTGGAATTCCAAGAAGGGCAAGATCAAGGGGACGGATGTGGCGCAGGCGCTGCTTTCGATCGCAAAGCATCCTGGATTTATGGCTGTGGAGGATGAAGAGCGCGGAAAGCTGATGCAGGAAGGAAAAGCGATCGCGGCGGTAAGCGGCATTTGGGACGCGGAGGCTGCAAAAAATGGCTATGGCGGGGATTACGGGGCATGTAAACTGCCGACTTATACTTGTGGCGGCGAGCAGGTGCAGATGACTTCGTTTAAAGGCTACAGGCTATTGGGCGTAAGCTCTTATTCCAAGCATAAGCAGTGGGCGGATAAGCTTGCGGATTATTTATCGGACGAGGAAAGCCAAAAGATTTACTTTGAGAAATCGCAGCATGGCCCGTCAAACAGCAACGCGGCGGAGTCGGACGAGATCGACAAGGTGCCTGCGATCGCGGCTGTAATGGAACAGGCGGACTATGCCCAGCTGCAACAGGTGGGCCAGAAATACTGGTCGCCGATGGTCGTATTTGGAAACACGATGGCGGCAGGCAACCCAAACAATACTCCGCTTCAGGATCTGATGGACCAGTTAGTAAGCGGAATCACAGAATCATAGGAGAATACAGGCATGAAGCAAAAGAGACGTGGTAGTATCCGGGTGCGTATTATGCTCCCGGTGGTCATATTAGGGATTGCCGCTGTTTTGTCAAACTTTGCTGCAATATCCAACATACAAAAAGTTAATTCCAACGCATCCGAAATCGCGGATCACGATATGGTAAGCCTTACGGAATTAAGCGCGATACGGGGGACGATACAAGAAATCCATAATCTGTCTTTATCCCATGCGACGGCGGTCAATTCGTCAGATATGATAAAAACGGTGAATCAGATCAAAGAAAAAGAAACCAAGCTTGCAGAGCAGATGGATGCGTATGCAAAGTACGTAGGCCAAGAGGATAAGGCGGCTTACGAAGAAATCCAGGAAAAGTATGGGGAGTTGGTACTTGCGGTGCGGCGTGCTTGCGCGTATAGCGCGGACAGGCAGCAGGCAAAGGCAAACGAAGCCGCGAGCACGCAGATCTCGCCTGCCGCGGATACGATGCTCTCCGACATTGGCACGATCGAAGACCATGCATCCCAGGCGGCGAAGGAAGCGCGTCAGCATCTTGCGGATGTATACAAATCCAGCCTGATCTTAAATTCCGTGACGATCGCGATCAGCTTTTTGGCTGTGCTGTATGCGATTTTCAGCGCGAATCGGCATGTCGTCCATCCGATCGCCAAAGCGGAGCGGGAGTTATCCGCAATTATTAAGGGCATTGACCAAAAGGAAGGCGATTTAACAAAGCGCGTCAGTATCCTTTCCAATGATGAGATTGCAGCATTAGGCCAGGGCATCAATGTGTTTTTGGAAAAATTGCAGAATATTTTCAGGCTGCTTACGAATAATTCCCAAAAAATGGACAGCGTCGTGTCTAGGGTGCAGGACAATGTCAAAACCTCCAACAACAGCGTGACGGAAATGTCCGCGTTTACAGAGGAGCTGTCCGCCGCGATGGAATCCATATCGGAGCATGCGCAGACCATCAGCGATAACGCGGAGTCTGTCAGCGGAGAGGTCAACGGCATTGCGGACCGGACAAACGAAATTACGGATTTCTCGAAAAAGATGAAAGACCACGCTCAAGAAATGGCGTCTGAAGCGCGCGCCAATATGGATATCACAGGGGTAAAAGTCAACGAGATCTTATCCGTGCTCAGCGCCGCTATTGAAGACAGCAAGAGCGTCAACCAGATAGAAAGCTTGACAAGCGATATTTTAAATGTGGCAAGTCAGACAAATCTGCTTGCGTTAAACGCTTCGATCGAAGCGGCAAGGGCAGGAGAAGCGGGCAAGGGCTTTGCGGTCGTAGCCCAGGAGATCAGTCAGCTTGCGGAAGCGTCCAGGATATCGGCAAACAATATCCAAAAGATCAACGAGCTTGTGATCCATGCCGTACATAATCTTTCCGGCCAAGCGGAAAACCTTGTGGATTATATGAATGAAACGATACTGCCGGAGTTTGGCCATTTTGTGACCGCCGGGGAAGAGTACCAGCAAAACGCGGTGTACGTAGAGGACGTAATGCAGGAGATCGCCGCAAAGACGGACACCTTAAAAATATCGGTTTCCGAGATTGCGGATTCCATCCGCACGATCAACACCTCCATTGGAGAAAGCGTCGCCGGAGTCAGCGGCGCGTCGGAAAATATGCAGGTTCTGGCTGCGGATATGAGCAATATCAATTCTCAGATGGATGAAAATAAAGGGATCGCGACAGAGCTTAAGCATGAGACGGAAATATTCACCAATTTGTAGCAGGTCTGGTCTGGCAGATCTGATCTGGCAGACCTAAATATGGATCATTTATAGCTGTAAAAAGCAGGCGTAACGTCATAAAAAAGACGCGTAGCTTGCTTTTTGCGTCCAGCGACGATTCCAAATGAAAAATAATTGTCAATATATAGCGATTTTTATAGCCATATCCTTCATTTTCTGATATAATGTAAACAAGACAAAACAGAGGTGGCGGATTATGAATATAAAAATGCAATGCTGTGGGGTTATTTTACTGGTTGTGCTGTTGTTTTTTTACATACGGCAAAAAAGGATATCGTTAAACACGCAGCGGGCGTTTTTGCAGGCGGTTTTCGTAACGCTTGGCTGTATCCTTTTGGATATCCTGTCGATCATAGTGTTAAACCACAGGGACATCGTGCCGGATCTTATTGTCAAATTCATTTGTAAGAGCTATCTTGCATCGCTGGTGGGCGTGGCTTTGTGTGGGCTGTTATACGTTTGCGTGGACATTTACACGAAAAAGAGCGACTACAGGAAAAAAACGCGCAAATACGATCTGGCGGCGTGTGTCGGCATGCTTGTGATCTATTGCCTGCCGATCTATTATGGCTATGCGAAGGACGGGAAGACGGTCCTTTATACGTATGGGGCAAGCGTGGTTTCCACATATATTTTCGCGGTCGGGCTTTTAATCGTAAATTTCCATCTGATGAAAAAAGAAAAAGATCGGATCAACCCGCTAAGGCGGGAGGCGGTGCGGCTTTGGATGCTTGTATGGATGGGAGCTTCATTGATACAGTTTTTCCATAACAGCCTATTGCTGGTGGGCTATATGTCCGCGATTGGAATGATGATCTTGTATTTAAAGCTGGAAAACCCGGAATCAAACCTGGACAGGCAGACTGGGATGTTCAGCCATAGCGCGCTGATGCTCTACATCGGGCAGCTGCTTGGAAAGGAGCAAAAATTTGCGGCGGCGGCGCTTGTCTTAAACAGCCCTTTGCATGAAAACGGGCATTCCAGCCGCAATCGGGCGGCTTATATGGAGGTGTTAGAGTTTTTGCTGCATATTTCGGGCGCGCTTGTGTTTAAAAACATGGAAGATGAGTTTTTGATCGTTTTTGAGGACGCAGACACAGCAAGAGATAGCGTAGGCCGTATCCAGGAGCGATTCCAGGCGGGCTGGGGAAATGGCGGCAGATATTATATAAAGTTTAATATTATCTTCATCCCGGATGTCCGGGTAGTGGACAATGCGGAGGATATGCTATTTTTGATACATAATGTCCGGCAAAACAGCAACGAGTCCGCCCAGGGCAAGCTGGTTTTAGCGGATCGGTCCAGGGTGGAGCAGATGTACCGTGACAGGGAGACGGAGAAACTGTTGGAGCGGGCGATCGACGAAGACCGGGTGGAGGTGTTTTACCAGCCGATCTTTTCCACAAAGGAAGGACGTTTTACTTCCGCGGAGGCGTTAGTGCGCATCCGGGATGAAAATGGAAAGATCGTGCCGCCTGGCGTGTTTATCGGCATCGCGGAGCAAAACGGGGCGATTTTAAGCCTTGGGAAAATGGTGTTTGAAAAGGTGTGCCGCATGATGAAGGAAAATGATATCCGTAAATACGGCATGCATTACCTGGAGATCAACCTGTCTGTCGTACAGTGCGCGTATGAGCATCTGGCGGAGGATTATATAAAGATCATGGAAAAATACGAAGTTTTGCCAGAGCAGGTGAATTTGGAGATTACAGAGTCCGCGTCCCTGGAGGCAAAGGCGGTTTTGCTGCAAAACATGGAAAAGCTGATGGCGTACGGAGTCCGGTTTTCACTGGATGATTTTGGAACGGGGCAGTCGAATTTAAACTATATCGTGGATATGCCAGTCGATATCGTAAAATTTGACCGGGAAATGACGACGGCGTATTTTGAGAATGAAAAGGCAAAATATGTCATGGATCACGCGATCCGTATGATACACGGGATGGGACTTTCGGTTGTTTCAGAAGGCATCGAGACAAAGGAGCAATTCGAGGAAATGGAGCAGCTTGGGATTTGCTATATCCAAGGCTACTATTTTTCCAGGCCGCTGCCGCAGCAGGAGTTTTTAGAATTTGTCAGGGAGCGGAATGGGCGCAATGAGCGGGCGTAAAAAGCTCTGAAAAAAGTTTTTATAAAAAGTTCTTATAAAAAATTCCCTGGAAGACAGAAGCGGGGGCGCATCGCCTGCCTGCTTCCGGCATCCAGGGAATCAGATTAAGTCATTTTATCGTTTGTCGAATTTTATCGCTCTACCAAAAAATCAATCTGGGCGATCAGCTCTCCATCCACGTTTTTATTCGTAACCTCAAGCGTATAGCCCTCTTTTTCCGTGTCGATCACGGTAATATAGTGCACACGGCTGCCGTCCTCGTTCATTTTCTCATAACAGCCTGCCCATTGCAAAAAGTTTCCGTCCGCGTCCTTGACCGCGATATCCGGGTCGTTGTATTTGTCATTGTAAGGAGATGCGGTATAGTCCGGCTCTTGCAATTCAAGGTTTAGCGTCGCCTTTGCCTTTGTTACGCTTATCAGCTTTACCTGGTTGTCCTCTTTATTGATTTTTTGCGTCCGGTTTTTTTCGGTTTCCACCGTGACCGGGATGGACAGCTTCCATTCGCCGTTTAACGGTTCTGTAAGCACGTATTCGCCTTCTTTATCATGCTTGTCGTAATCCACGCCATAGAATTGCTTTAGGTCAATGTCGATTGGCAGGATATCTCCATTCCGGTAAGTCTTTGGATTAGGCTGTGAATAAAGGCAGCAATTTTGCACCGTGATAAAGCTTCCGTCCTGTTGCTTTTGAAAAACAAGATGGGCGGCCCCGTCATACTCCCCGTCAATGCGGATGGAGCTAGGCACGCTTTCTTTGTTTGGCGTTGTATAAATCCCGTCTACGCCATCCGGCACAAGCGTTTTATTTTCCGTTTCCAGCACAAGGGTATAATACAGCATATAGCCGTCGCAGTAGACGTCGGATGCGCGTACGGTAACGCCGGCGTCTTTTGCTTTTAAGACCTGTGATTGCGTTTGTTTTTCTTTTACGATCGTCTCTCCCGTATCGGAAGTAAGCTGTGTGGAATTTTTTCCGATATGGGTGTACAGCTCCTTTTGCTCCTCGGCGTATTTTTCGTCCTCGCTTTTTGCGATCAGCTTTTGGAATGTGCCGCTTAAAAATTCTTTGGCGTTAGGCTGGCTGCTTACGGTCAGCAGCACTGCCGCGCATGCCGCCGCGGATACCGCCGCTTTTAGAAATGTTGCTTTCTTATTGTTTTTTCTGTTTTCCTTTTTCATGCTCCTTACCTCCTGTAACAGCCTGGTTTCAATTTGACGTGCTTCTTTGGAGGATAACGGATGGCTTTCATATTCGTTTAAATCTGTTTTTACATCATTCAATAGGTCATAGATTTTTTCATTCATATTTTTGAGGTCCTTTCATTTCGATCTTTCATGCAGCGTTTATGTCCGGTTATTCGTTCAGCGCTTTTGTCCGGAGTTTTTTCAGTCCTATTATTTGGAGCTTTTTGAGCCTTTTCATTCAATCCTTTTATTCAGAGTCCTGATGCGCGGCCTCCTGATTATTGCGGGATGCACCGTTTTCGGATGCGCCTTTTGCCCCGGGAGATGCGGTTATAGATGACGGATTTTTTCATGCCCGTATCCGCGCTGATTTCTTCGATGGACATTTCTTCGACATACAGCTTCCAAAAAAGCCCGCGGTCTTTTTCATCCAGACAGCTTAGCATTTGCTCCAGCTCGCCGGATATTTCCCGGTCGATCAGCCGCGCTAACGCGTTATCCTCATTTGCCAACGTAAGGTCTTGATAGCTTACCTTGGAAAGCTCCTTTTGGCATTTGCGAAGATAATCCACCGCCCGGTACCTTGCGACAGCCGCCGCCCAGTTTTTAAACGTGCTGCGGCTGTCATCAAACGAATCGATATGCTGCCAGATGCTTAAGAGCACATCATTTAAGCATTCGTCAATGAGTTCCGGATTTTTGTACAGGCGTTTTTTTATGATTGATTTTAATAGGCCGCCGTATGTTTCTATGACATATCGCAATGCGTCTTCGTTGTGCAATTGTAATTGCTGAATATAGTTGTGTTCTCCAATTTTCATAGTTATCCTGCCTTTTTTAGAAATCTGCGCGCTTGTTTGGATATATCCTTGTCCTCGCAGGGTGGGGGTATATCCGTGATGGATTTCCTAGAGCGTGTGCGCCCTTGTTTTTTTGTAGCTACACTTATTATTACGCGGGAGAGGGGGGATTTCTATCCATATTGATAATTTTTTTAAATTTTTTTTGAAATCCGATACATTGCTGTCGTTGTCAGGGTGACGGCGTTTTTAATAAGGCTTTACACCTTTTGCATAATCCGCTATAATGAATGTAATAATTAACGATTGTTTCAATATAAAAGGCGGTGAAAGGATGGTACAGGAGATGAGTAAAGAAGAATTGATGAAAATCTCTGTTGAAGAATTTTCAAGGCTTCAAGACTGGATGCTGGCGTCAGAAAAAAATTCCGAAGCATATAAAGGCATGAAAAAAAGATATGATGAATTAAAAGTCATTCTGGCAAGCTTAGATGTGAATATAACAGGAATTGACAAGATTATTGAATAGCAATTAAAATGGAAAATAAAATAGAATGGCTTACATATGATAAAAAATAGAAATTATTGCCCGCTGACTGCGACTCCGTTTCAAAAAGACGGCTCCTACATAGAGATAGCGCCCTGCAAGCAATTGGAGCCTTATGTCCGGTGTTTTTGGGGGATGGAGCGTCGGGCGCGTGAGTCGTTTGCACAGCTTGTTGTGCCGGATACATGCGTGGATATCATTTATTACATAGATTATACGGAAAATAAAATCTCCAGCGGCTTTTGCGGGGTGAATGACCATAGCTTTTATGCGTATGAGGAAGAAAATGAAGGGCATGTGGCGGCGACGTTCGCGATCCGTTTTTATGCATGGGGGGCGTATGTATTTTCGGAGGATTCTTTGAAATGCTCGTTAAACGCGTTTGACGAGGTTGGCGTAAGGTTTGCCTGGTTAGACCGCCTGCTTAGGCAAAGGCTTTTGGAATTAAAGGGGCTAGGTGCAATGATCTCTTATACAGAGCGGCTGCTGGCATGGAAGGTAAGCTTCGCAAAAGAAAACGAAATTGTAAATGGCGCGGTCAGCCGCATTTTGGATGGCAAAGGGTCGGTTGAAGTGGCGGATCTGGCAAGGGAAGCGTTTGTAAGCGGCAGGCATTTGGAGCGATTGTTTCATCAATATGTAGGGATCACGCCAAAAAAGTTTAGCAATCTGGTGCGCTATCAGTTTTTGTGGAGGGATATTTTATATGATCCAGATTTAAATATTCTGGACGCGGTTCACAAATATGGATATACCGATCAGTCGCATTTGCTGCGTGAATTTAAGCGTTACCATTCGCTTGATGTGAAAAGCGCAAAGGCGCTGGCTTTCCAAACGAAAACGCAGGCGGATGAAAAAATGATAGTTAAAAAGTAAGAGATGAAAAAGAAATTAAAAGAGTATTTTAGAATTTGAATTAAAATAATAAAATAAAAGGGGGATTTTACAATGGGACTTATAAAAGCAGGAGCCGGCGCGCTTGGTGGGACGCTTGCAGACCAGTGGAAGGAGTTTTTTTACTGCGACGCGATGGAAAAAGACGTTTTGGTCACAAAGGGAAGGAAACGCACAAGCTCCCGTTCATCCAATAAAAAAGGAAATGACAATATTATTTCCAACGGAAGCGTCATCGCCGTGGCGGACGGACAGTGTATGATCATCGTGGAGCAGGGAAAGATTGTAGAGGTCTGCGCCGAGCCTGGGGAATTTCGGTATGATACGTCTAGCGAGCCAAGCGTTTTTACAGGCCCGCTTGGAAGAGGGATTTTAGAAACCTTTCAGACCGTCGGAAAGCGCTTTGCGTATGGCGGCGATACGGGAAAAGACCAGCGCGTCTATTATTTTAATACAAAAGAGCTTTTGGACAATAAATTTGGAACCCCAAACCCGGTCCCGTTTCGCGTAGTGGATTCAAAGATCGGGCTGGATATCGACGTTTCGATCCGCTGCTCGGGAGTGTATTCTTATAAGATCGTAGACCCGTTGCTGTTTTATGTAAATGTGTGCGGGAATGTGGAGCGGGATTATACAAGAGACGAACTGGACGGGCAGCTTAAGACGGAATTTATCAGCGCGCTCCAGCCGGCGTTTGGAAGGCTTTCCGAGTTGGAAATGCGTCCAAACCAGATCGTTTCCCATAATACGGAGCTGGAAAACGCGATGAATGCCGCGCTTAGCGCAAAGTGGGGAGAGCTTCGCGGCCTAAAGGTCGTAAGCATCGCGCTTGGCTCTGTGACCTTGCCGGAGGAAGACGCGGAGATGATAAAACAGCTCCAGCGCACCGCTGTTTTGCAAAATCCAAATATGGCTGGCGCTACATTGGCGGGAGCGCAGGCGGACGCGATGAAAGCGGCGGCGCAAAATCCGGCAGGGGCGATGAACGGCTTTGTAGGCATGGGGATGGCGATGAATGCGGGAGGCGCAAGCGTAAAGGACTTATTTTCTATGGGACAGCAATCTGTAAAAAGTAAGGGGGCGACAGAGGGGGCGTGGAAATGCGCTTGCGGCGCGATGTCAACAGGGAGATTTTGCCCGGAATGCGGCGCGAAAAAGCCTGTGGAGGACGGATGGACTTGTGCTTGCGGCGCGGTCAATAAAGGGAAATTCTGTCAAAACTGCGGCGCGAAAAAACCGCTTGGCGTACCGCTCTATCGGTGTGACAAATGCGGCTGGGAGCCGGAAGATCCTGCGCACCCGCCAAAATTCTGCCCGGAGTGCGGAGATATTTTTGATGAAAACGACCGGAAATAAGAGGGAGAGATAAAATGGCGCAAGTGCAAGAATATAAATGCCCCTGCTGTGGAGGAGCCATTGCCTTTCATGCGAAACTGCAAAAATTAAAATGCCCCTACTGCGACACAGAGTTTGAAATCGAAACCCTGGAAAGCTATGACCGCGAATTAAAAAATGAGCGGGCGGATGAAATGACATGGGACGCAAACGCGGGTAAGGAATGGCAGGAGAAGGAAACGGACAGCCTTCGGTCTTATGTATGCCATTCCTGCGGCGGCGAGATCGCGTGCGATGAAAATACGGCGGCTGCCTCCTGCCCGTTTTGCGGGAATCCAGTCGTATTAATGGGGCGTTTTCAAGGCGCGTTAAAGCCGGATTACGTCATCCCTTTCCAATTGGACAAAAAAGCCGCAAAGGAGGCGCTAAACCAGTTTTATCATGGAAAGCGCCTGCTGCCAAAGGTGTTTAAGGAGCAAAACCACATAGAGGAAATTAAGGGCGTATACGTCCCATTTTGGCTGTTTGACGCGGGAGCCGACGTGAATATGCGCTACCGGGCGACGCGGGTGCGGGCATGGAGCGACAGCAGATACCATTATACGGAAACGAGCTTTTATTCCATAACCAGGGAGGGAAGCCTTTGCTTTGAAAAAGTCCCTGTAGACGGCTCTACAAAAATGCCGGACGATCTGATGGAATCTTTAGAGCCTTTTGATTTTTCAAAGGCAGTGGATTTTAAGACGGCATATCTGGCAGGATTTTTCGCGGATAAATACGATGTGGACAGTGGGCAGAGCATCGGGCGCGCAAATGAGAGGATTCAAAAAAGCGCGCAGGAAGCCTTTGATGAAACGGTGCAGGGCTTTGGCTACGCGATGGTCACAAAGGAGGGGGGAAGCATCCAGCTGCACGATGGCAGCGTGAAATACGCCCTGTATCCAGTCTGGCTATTGAGCACGAGATGGAACGGCAAAAGCTATCTTTTTGCGGTGAACGGCCAAAGCGGAAAACTGGTGGGAGATCTGCCATTAGATAAGGGAGCTTATTTTAAATGGCTGTTTGGCATGGCGGGCGCGATCGCTGTGGCGGTTTACGCGCTGACCTATCTGATTTGGCTGATATAAAAGTTGGATTTGAGAAAAGAAAAAGGTGGGACATGAAAAAAAGGTTTTGCACAGCGTTTCTTGTGGCGTTTTGGCTGTTGCTTTTAACGGTTCCCGTATCCGCCAGGCGGCGTATGCCGAGGCTTGTGGACGACGCGGGCCTGCTTACGGATGCGCAGGCGGATAGGCTGCTGGATCAATTAGATGAGATCAGCCAAAGGCAGAAAGCGGATATTATAGTCGTGACAAAAAATTCACTGGACGGGAAATCCCCGATGGAGTTTGCCGATGATTTTTATGACAACAACGATTATGGCTATGGCGCGCAAAAGGACGGGGTTTTGTTTTTGATCAGTATGGAGGAAAGGGATTGGCACATATCGACGGCAGGTTTTGGGATTACAGCGGTCACGGACGCTGGGATTTCGTATATGTCGGAGCGGTTTTTGGGCGAATTAAGCGATGGCGAATACGCGAAGGCGTTTCGGATCTTTGCGGATCTTTGCGACGATTTTTTGACGCAGGCAAGGGAAAATGAGCCATATGACGTTGGCAACCTTCCAAAGAAGCCGTTTCCGGCAGTTCGAAATCTGGCGATCGCGCTTGGCGCGGGGCTTTTGCTCGCGTTTTTCGCAGCGGAGGTTATGCGGGGCAGGCTTCGTACGGTGCGCAGCCAGCAGACGGCGGGCAGTTATGTGAAAGCGGGCAGCTTTAAGCTGACAAGAAAGAGCGATTTATTTTTATACAGGCAGATCACCCGCGTCAAAAAACCAGAGGATCACGACGGGCCAAAGCATTCCGGCGGCTCCCATACGCATACGTCCTCATCCGGAAGGACGCATGGAGGAGGCGGCGGAAAATTTTAGCCGAAAATAGGATTGTTGAATAGAGAAAAATAAAATACAGGATACAGGAGGGAAGCATGGAAGGACAGGGGAATCAAATCAGGGCATTAAATTTCGGGTCGTTAAATCTGGATTATGTATATTCAGTTGACCATATGGTTAGGCCAAAGGAAACCCTTGCTTGCACAGACATGCAGGTTTTTTGCGGCGGCAAAGGTTTGAACCAGTCCATCGCCCTGGCAAAGGCGGGGGCGGCGGTATACCATGCGGGGCTGATCGGGGAGGAAGGCGATGGGCTGCTTTTGGAATGCGCCAAAGCCGGAGTCCATACGGAATATATCCGAACAATATCCGGCAAGTGCGGGCATACGATCATCCAGGTCGATCGGGATGGGCAAAACTGCATATTGCTGTATGGCGGCGCAAACCGGCGCATGACAAAGGAATATATCGATGAGGTTTTGCGGGATTTTAAAGAAAAGGACATTCTTTTGCTCCAAAATGAGGTGAATCTGGTTCCGTATATGATAGAGCGGGCGTATGAGAAGGGAATGACGGTGGTCTTAAACCCTTCCCCATATGATAAGGAGATGGATGGCTCTGATTTTCAAAAAGCTTTCCAGAAGGTTTCCATGTTTATATTAAATGAAGTGGAAGGGGAGCAGATGACAGGGGAAGCGCAGCCGGAAAAGATACTCCTTAAAATGAAATCCTTATATCCAGAATCGATCACCGTGCTGACGCTTGGAGAAAAAGGCTCAATTTATCAATATAAAGACGAGCGGCATCAACAGCGGATATATCCGGTAAAGGCGGTGGATACAACGGCGGCGGGGGATACGTTTACGGGATATTTTCTTTCTTCCGTCATGGAGGGTATGCCAGCGCCAGAGGGGCTTGCGCTGGCGGCAAAAGCGTCTGCGATCGCGGTTTCTAAGAGTGGCGCCGCAGCGTCGATCCCTTTGCGGGATGAAGTGGAGCGGTTTTAAGGAGGAGTTTTATCCGATTTTTATTTAGTAAATTGTGATTTGTTTTTCATTTCTTTCCTGTAAAAGAAGAGGGAAAGCGCGGTGGCGATCGTCCAGCCAGCCGGCCATGCGCACCAGATGCCTGTGGCGCTTTTGGTAAGATCCGAAAGCGTAAAGGCTAAAAGGACGCGCAGGATCAAATCGGTAAAGGTCGCCGCCATGAACTGACGCATCGCGCTGGTTCCCCGCAGGATGCCGTCTGCCACAAGCTTTAACGATATGACAAAGTAAAACGGAGACAAGATCCATAAAAACTGCAATCCAGCCGTCAAAGCCGCCTTAGAGCCGTTTTTTAAAAATAAAAGGAGCAGATGTTTTCCGAAAAAGAGATAAGCGGCGCAAAAGGGGATGCAGATGCACCATACCATTTTTATGCCGGCGTAAAAGCCCTTTTTGATCCGGTCATATCGGTTTGCGCCAAGGTTTTGCGCTGAAAAATTAGAAATTCCGTTTCCAATAGTGGTAAAGGAAGTAATTACAAGGTTATTTAATTTTACAGCCGCAGAATATCCAGCCATTACAGAGGAGCCAAACCCATTAATGACGCTTTGGATAAAAATATTTCCGATCGAGATAAAACTCTGTTGCAGGATGCTTGGTATCGCGATCAGGGCGATTTTTTTTAATAAGAGCATATCAAATAACGCTGATTTATGGCACTGTATTTTTAAAAGCCTTTTATAGATCGTAAATACCGCAAGAACGCAGCTTACGCCCTGGCATAAAAAAGTCGCCCATGCCACGCCCGAAACGCCCATTTGGAATGTTTTTACAAATAAAATATCCACGGCGATATTGGCGACGGAAGATGCCGCGAGAAAATAAAACGGCGTTTTAGAGTCGCCCAAAGCCGAAAAAATGCCAGTGGCGATATTGTAAAAAAACACAAATGGAAGTCCAAGGATGTAAATGTCAAGGTAGAGCTTGGAATCCAAAAACACTTCATCCGGGGTCTGGATCAGAAAAAGCAGCGGCCCGCATCCCAAAATCCCAATAAGCATCAGCAAAAGGCAGACGATGCCGCTGAAAATACAGGCGGTCGTAATGGCGGTTTTAAGTTTTTTGAAATCCTTTGCCCCAAATAGCTGCGATGCGATAACGGAGCAGCCCATATTGCAGCCAAATGCGAACGCAAGAAAGATCAAAGTGATCTCATAGCTGTTTCCCACGGCGGCTAAAGCGTCCTCTCCGATAAACTTCCCAGCCACAAAGCTGTCGGCGATGTTGTATAGCTGCTGGAAGATAACGCTTCCAAAAAGGGGAAGGCAAAATTTCCATAATACGGTTTGCGGGTTTCCTACGGTCAGATCCTTGTTCATAACACAGTCCTTTCTAAATTAAAATCTGTCAAATTGTAACAGTTCAGCCCGCGCCATTCGCAAAGTCGCGCTTACGCGCTTTCCCGCTGCTTTGCAGCTAACTTTGCTCATAATCGGGCGCTCCGCTCATCGACTGTGAGACGCGCTCATTCATGCAAGCATGATTCGCCCATCTTACAGCCGATGGCTGAACTGTTACGTCAAATTAAAATCCAGTTTTTTACAATATTTACTTTTTTCCCGCCATGTATTATAATCCGTTCAGACAAATATGAAAAATATATATATCATATTGGAGGGATATTATTTTTATATGGATATCAACTTTGAATATTATAAAATCTTTTATTATGTGGCTAAGTATGAAAATATCACAAAAGCGGCAGCCGCTTTAAAAAGCAGCCAGCCGAATGTGACGCGGGTGATCAAATTGTTGGAGGCGCAGCTTGGATGCAGGCTGTTTATCCGGGGAGCAAGGGGAGTTTGTTTGACGGAGCAGGGGGAGAGGCTTTATGTTCATGTGGAGGCGGCGTACAGACATCTTTCTAATGCGGGTAAGGAGATTGGAAGTCAGGCTTTATCAAATGGCGGCACAGTGGAAATCGGGGCGACGGAAACGGCGCTGCACTTATTTTTATTAAACGCGCTCTATCGGTTTCGTTTGCAATATCCAGATATCAAGATTAAAATCCATAACTATGCCACGCCCCAGATTTTAAAATACCTTGCCAGCGGGAAGCTGGATTTTGCGGTTGTCACAACGCCGTTTGATTTATCGGAGCGTTTTTCGCGTTTCAAGGCATTTGAATTTGAAGAAATACTGGTAGGCGGGATACAGTATGCGAAGCTATCCGAATCGTTTTTTGGACTGGAAGATTTAAAGGAATATCCATGGATAGGGCTTGGCAAAGACAGCGTGACGCATCGGATGTATAAGGATTTTTTTATCGGGCATGGGGTGGATTACGAACCTGATATGGAGGTCGCTTCATCTGACCTTATGATCCCTTTGATCGAAAACAACTTTGGCATCGGGTTTGTGCCAAAAAAGCTTGCGCAGCCATTTTTAAAAGAAGGAAAGCTTGTGCGGATTCAGATCCCTTACAGCGTTCCAATGCGCTCGATCCAGATCGTTTCCGATACCGGGCGGGGGAAAAGCATGGCGGCGGATACGCTTTATGGGTATTTGAGAAAGGGGTGAAGCGATTCCATTTTTTGTTTGAAAACAGAGGTTAACTATGCTATAGTGTTAGGTAACGGCCGGAAAATCTGACAATCCGGAGTAGTTTAGCGGCATTCTTCCTTTTACTTGAGTGAGGGACTTTCAAATGAAGAAAAAAAGTATATTCAGGCAACTGTTGATTCCGATGCTTGCGCTTGCGGCGGCCCTGCCTGCGGTCGTGCTGTTTATTTTTACAACGTCCTATGAGCGGGAGATTTATGACAGGAACAGCCAGGTAACGGAGCTTTTAGCGGGCGAGATAGCGGGCTTTCTGGAACAGGCGTTTCATGTGAATGAGGAGCTTTCCGACAATCCGAGCATTCTTTCGATGGATACGAAGGCGCAAACGCCGATCTTAAAAAAGTGCGTGGAAAGAAATGAATATTTGGATCTGATTTACATACAGGGGACGGATGGGATGCAGACCGGGCGTTCTTCCGGGGAGCTTGCGGACCGTTCCGCAAGATGGTGGTTCCAGCAGGTTTTAGAGGAAAAGGAGTCTTTTATATCCAAGTCTTATTATTCCGTCGCGACCGGGATGCCCTGCGCTTCGGTATTTTTTCCAATGTATGAGGATTCGGATTTTAAGGGGGTTTACGCGGCGGATTTAAAACTGGATTTTTTGCAGGAATTGATCGGTAAAAATTCGGATAAGGCGGATGGCAGGCAGTCTTTTGTCATTGACGGCGAAGGCGTGGTCGTGGCGCATCCAGACCAGGTCCAGATAGAAGAGCAGTATAATTATAAAGATCAGACGCGCACGGTTTCCGTAAAAGACAACGCGGGAAACGCGACGGTGGATGCGGATGGGAATATTGTGACGCAGCAGCATCCGCTTGAGATTTCAAAAGACATGGAGCAGGTCATAACGCAGGTGATGGCGGGTGGCGGCGGCAGCGAAAAAATCTCTTATGACGGGAAAGCTTACTACGCAAGCTACGCCACGATTTCGCTGCCTGGGAAATCAGATTCCTGGTCGCTTATTACGTTGCAGAAAAAAAGCGCGGCGATGGCGATGGTGAACCGGATGTTGGTCATTGCCGCGGGGATATCGCTTTTGGCTGCCGCGTTTGCCACGTTTTTTGTCTTGCGTATCGCGCGTAAGCTTGCATCTCCTGTCCTTTCGCTTTCGGGGCTTATGAAAGAAGCGGCGGAGGGCGATTTTTCCGTGCTGGCGGCAGAAGACAGTCAAAATGAAGTCGGGCAGCTGGCAAAAAGCTATAATGTCATGGCGGGCAGGATATGCGGCGCGTTAATCAGAATGCGGGATTTTACGAAAGATTTGCTGAATTGCTCGGACAATTTACAGGCGATGGAGTCAAAAATCTGCGCGCTTAGCGATTCCATGCAGGAAATATCAGACGGTACGGCGGCGCAGACCTTGGAGGTAAACCAGGTCGTGGAACAGGTTGAGCTGTTGGAAGAAAAGTTTAGCGATCTGAAATTAAAAAGCGGGGAGCTGCTTGCGGAAGCGGAGCATACGATAAAATCCAGCGAGGAGGGGGCGCTAAGCATCCGAAAGCTGGAAGAGCGCAACAAAGAGGTTACGGATAGCTTAGAGCAGTCCTTTGAAAAAATCCGAAAGCTGGAGGAGCATTCGGCAAATATATCGGATATTGTAAGGACGATTGGCAGCATATCCTCGGAAACGGAGCTGCTTGCGTTAAATGCCAGCATTGAAGCGGCGAGGGCGGGGGTGCATGGCAGAGGGTTTGCGGTTGTGGCGGAATCCGTCGGAACGCTCGCTTCGGATTCCTCGAAAGCGTCTTCCGATATCGAGGCGAAAATGGAGGAATTTTGCAACGACATTCAGCAGATTGTCGCCCAGACGAAAAATTTAAAGCAGATCATGCAGGCCCAAATCGAGGCGGTGCAAAAAACAGAGGAGATTTTTTTGGACTTTACAAAAACCACAGAGCAGACCGGAAGCTTTGCTGGCGATATGGACGGCTTAATCGAAGAAATGTATGAAAGCGACAGGCGGATCGCCGACGCGGCCCAAAGAATCTGCGATATTTCCAAAACGGCGGAGGGGCTGTCCGAAAAAGCCGCGTCTTCGATGGAAGAAGAGTTAAAGGACATCCAAAGCGGGGTGGAAAGCCTGACAAAAGTTTCCAGTCAGATGGAGCGTGAGATGGAGAAATTTAAATTGGAATAGGATGATTTTGTTTTGCGCTAACGTAAACGATGGGGATACTAAAAAGAAAAGCTGTCGCAGACGAGGTGAGAGGGGAGAACCAAATCTCCCCCGCTCGATTTGTAAACTAAGAAAAGATTGACCGCATTGGCGGCGTAAGGTCGCTAAAACGCTCTAGCTATCCCTGCCTGCCCAATCGCTTAGACTTCATTTTGCAATATAATATAGTACAATGAGATTTTTTTATAGTTTTTTGTTAGTTGGAAGCCCGCGCGGCGGTTTTCATTCTTAGTTTCAATTGAATTATACCGTTTGCTGGCTGGTTTGTAAAGAGCTAGATGTTTTTTCATTTGTAAAAAATTTATCTATCGTTTGATCAATCCGCAGATCAACGTCCACAGGCGAAATCTCGCTTGGAGCCGACACTTCTAAATGTCTGTTATATGACAGGCTTGACAAATCGAAAGCGGTCGCATATACTATAAATGAACATGTTCAGAATCGAATTAAAAAATGAAACAAACTACAGAAAGGGAACATATGCGAAAAAAAGATGATTCCATGCGCGGAGCCTTGCTGGAACACGCGCGTAAGATCGCGGACACGCAAGGCATAGAGGCTGTAAATATCCGCTCGATCGCCAAAGAAGCCGGCATCGCAAGCGGGACGGTGTACAACTATTTTTCTAACAAGGATGAGCTTTTGTTCGCTCTTACAGAGGAATATTGGGAACAGGCGCTGCTTGAGATAAACACGAAGGTTACCGCAGATTCCTTTTGCGGGCAGTTAAAAGAAATCTACGATTTTTTAAAGGAGCGGATCGGCCAGTCCGCGGGAAAGCTTATGAAAAGCCTTGGGGATATGGAGCTTGCGGGGCAGCTTCGCATGGCGTCCATGCAAGATGCGCTGGAAGAGGCTTTCGTCAGGCGGATGGAAAAAGACGCGGCGATCCGTGAGGGCATCTGGAACGAAACGTTTACAAAGGAGCGGTTCGCCCGCTTTCTTATGATGAACATGACGATGCTGTTAAAAACAGGAGCGTCCGACATTTCGTTCTTTTTAATGGCGGTGGAACATATCATTTACGAACCGCGATCGAACGCGTAATTCATAAAACAGACAGGAGGGATAGTTATGCCGCAGGCAATTGCAGAAACTGTTTTTGATGTATTGTATCTTGGCTTTGCGCTTGTCGCAGGGCTTACGATGCTTGTAAATGGGAAAGATCCTTTGGTGAAAAAAGCCGGGTTGATGGCCGCGCTGCTTGGCGCGGGGGATTCCTTTCATCTCGTGCCGCGCGCCTATGCGCTTTGGACGAGCGGGCTTGAAGCAAACGCGGTGGCGCTTGGAGCTGGAAAATTCATCACTTCCATTACGATGACCGTATTTTATCTGATATTGTATTATATTTGGCGCGAATACTATAAGGTCACAGGGCGAAAAATCCTTACAGGCGCCATGTGGGCGCTGACCGTTCTTCGGATCGGCTTATGCCTGCTTCCGCAAAACCAGTGGCTTACATATAGGCAGCCATTGTTGTTTGGAGCGCTCCGCAACCTGCCGTTTGCGGTCATGGGCGTTATGATGATCGTGCTTTTTGCCGGAGAGCAAAAAAGGACGGCGGATGATGCGTTTCGCTATATGCCGGTTGCGATCGCCCTGTCCTTTGGCTTTTATCTGCCGGTGGTTTTGTTCAGCGGGGTCGCGCCGATTATCGGCATGCTTATGATCCCAAAAACGATGGCGTATGTTTGGATGGTGTCGATGTGTTTACGGCTGTATCGACAGCCAGAGCTGATTCGAAAAAACGCATAAAGATTCTTGCTGCTGTTAAAAATAAAAAGCGGGCTTTTTAAGTCTTTTTGTCTATTCGTTACATTTCCTGTTAAGATTAGATGTAATTGCCGATATAATTAATGACACATAAAAAAATACTGGCATGGAAGCCTTACGTATGGATTCGTGGGCGCAGAACTTTGGGATGAAGCAAGCGTTCATTTTTAGGAGGTTTACATAATGAGAATTACGACACAAATGCTGGATGAAACTGCAAAACGCACAGGGATTCCGATCAACCGCACAAATTTGCTAAGCTATATCAATAACAGCGGCCAGGATAACGCCAATTCGCTTTTGGATGCGTTAAAGGAAGAAAAAGACAAAAAAGTGACGGCGGAAAATACGGAGATTTATAAAAAGCTGGAAAAAGCCGCGGACAGCCTTAAGGAGCAGTCGGCGAAGTTTGCGGCGACAGGGGAGGATTCCTTCTTTGAGAAATTTAAGGACGGCGGCGACAACGAAGAACTGTACGCGGGTGTGAAAAATTATGTAAAATGCTTTAATGACACGCTTTCGGCGTTAAAAAAGGCGCCGGGGCTTTTGAACGACTATTACAGGCAGATGATGGCGGAGGCCGCGCAGGACAGCAGCGGGGCGTTAGAAAATATCGGGATTTCGGTCGGAAAAGACGGGACGCTTTCGGTAGATGAAGAAAAATTAAAAGACTCAAAGGTGGAGGATATCAAAGCGGCGTTTGGCCCTTCCGGAGAATTTTCATCCAAGGCTGGATTCCTTGCGGACCGGGTATCGGACAATGCGCAGACCAATGCAAGGAGCGTCACGAATCAGTACGACGCGTCCGGCAGTTTGTATTCACAGCTTGCAAGCCAGTATGATTTTTGGGGCTAAAAGATTCAAATCTCCAAATCAAAAAACTAAAAGGAATTACATTTTTATTTCAAGGAGGAAACGCGTATGAACACGATTACACAGGCAGAGTCAACCATTGCATCCGGCTATGCGTCAAATACAGGCGGCATATCGGCGCAGGAAGCGAAAAACACAAAAAACGCCAGGTCGCCAAAGGAGAGCCAGGCGGCGGAAACAGGCGATGCGAAAAAAACATCCCGTTATACCGGGGGAAAGACCATTGGCGCCCCGGAGCTTAGCGAAGCGGGCAAGAAATACTATGAGCAGTTAAAAAAGAAATATTCCAATATGGATTTTATCCTTGTCAGCGAGGACATGAAAGGTCAGGCGCAGGCAAATGCCGGAAAATACGCCAATCCAAACCATATGGTCGTTTTGATCGATACCGATAAGATCGAGCGCATGGCAGTGGACGAGGAATACCGCAAGCAGTACGAAGGGATCATAAACGGAGCGTCCAAGCAGCTGCCGCAGCTGCAAAGCCAGATCCAAAGCAGCCTTGGAGTGAATGCCTCAAGCGTAAAGGGATATGGCATGAAAGTGGATGACGGCGGCAACGCATCCTTTTTCGCGGTCATAGACAAATCCTTAGCAAAGCAGCGCGAGCGGATTGAAAAAAACGCGGAAAAGAAGGCGGAACAAAAAAAGCAGGATAAAAAAGCCGCGGAACAAAAAAAGGCGGAAGAAAAACGAAGCGAAAAGGCGGACGGTAAGAAAAAAGCGGAGGATAAGCAGGGCGATACGATCACGGTCACGGCGTCCTCTCCAGAAGAGCTGATCCGCAAGATCAACGACACGATCTTTCAGCTGGCAAGCGATTCCGCCCAGACTGAGATGGAGAAAAAATTAGGCCAGAATTTTGATTTTTCGATTTAAACAGGGCAAAATAACAGGAGGAGTTTTATGAGGGTTCACGAAAATGTAAGCATTTTTGCGGGCGCGGACACAGCGGCGGGTAAGGCGGCGAATGTGTTTGGCTTTCGAAATGCAAAGACAGCCAGCCCTTCTGTAAGCTTTTTAAACGGCCAGGCGGACCCGATCGAACAAAAACGCGCGATGGCAAAAAAGCAGGCGTATAAGGTCGTCAGCGATACGTTTGCGAGTGAGAAAAAAATCGATGACGATTTAAAGGCGCGTGAAGAGCGCATCGGAAAGCTACAGTCACAAAGCGCGCAGGCAGGCAAGCAGCTAAAAGCGATCGGCGAGCAAGAGGAAAAATTGCGCTTAGAATACGGCGTGGAGGCAGACAGCAAGGAGCAGGAGGATTTAGAGCTTTTAAAACGATATAACCGGAGCAAATATGGCAGAGGGGAGTCGCTTTCGATGGAAGAGCAAAAGCGCGCGGCGGACTTGGAGCGGCAGGGCGTAAGCGAATACCAGGAGCGCGCCCTAAACCTGGATAAGGAAAGATACAAGCACGAGGACGACATCCAGGAAGCGCAAAGCGGCATTGTGGAAGAAAGCGCGACGATCCGCGCGGTAAAAAAAGAGCGGCTGAAGCATCATCCGATGTTGGACGCGACAAAGGAAGCGTCGGGCGTTTTGGAAGCCGCAAACGATGAGATCCTTGGCATGCTTGTGGATGAAGCCAAAGACCATATCGATGAAAAGCAGGAAGAAGAGCTTGAAAAAGCCGAAAAACAAAAGGAAGAAAAAGAAGAGGAAGAAAAACGTCTGGAAAAAGCCAAGGAGCGCAGGGAAGAAATGGAAGCCCTTGCGGATCCTAAAAAAGTAAAGGAAACGCAAAAGCAGGAAGCGGAGGAAATCCCGGATAATGACCTGATCACAGACCAGCTTGTAAAGATGGATCAGGTGAAAAATGACGTTCAGCAGGAAATTGCGGATATCGTGTCACAGATGAAGCTGGTGGTTGAGGATGTAAAGGGGATCAAGGTGGATACGCAGGCGTGATAATTTAAGGAAGTTCTATTTGGCGGATTTTTTAATTGCTGAAACAGCGTTTCGGAAATTAGAAGAAAATCCGCCGTTTTCTGTCTGGATCAGGATAAATCATCGAAAAAACACAACTTGTACCTTATATAAAGCAAATTATTCCATCGCTGCGCTGCTTTTTGTTAAAAGATTACGACAATTCCATAAAATAACAGAAAAATATAAAAAATACAGCGAAGTTTCAGATAAAAATCCATATTTCCCATAAAAAAACAACGATACAAACAAAAAAAATCTATTCACATCGCAATAAATATGATACAATGAATGAGATAATATTTGGCTAGGGGGACAAGTGGGTTTGAATGGGTGAAAAACAGCAGGGCTTTAATGAACGGCTCGCAAGAAAAAAAAGAGTACAGAGGATGAAGTCAGGTTTTGTTTTGTTTCTCTTAACCTGGATGATCGCGTGGGCGTTTGTGACCGTCTCTTTGATCGTAAAGGTGAATTCCCTTCAAGAGCAGATGGACATCCTTACGGAAAATACGATACGCATCAACCAGCAGAAAGCAAAGGCGGCCTCGTCCGGGCAGGTCGAGCAGTATCAGGCTTCGGAGAAGAAAGATGGAGCTTCGAAAAAAGCTGTGCAAAAAAGGCAGGAGCCAAAACAAAAAGAAGAGGCAAAGGACGGTGAAGAAGTAAAAAAAGTTTACCTTACTTTTGATGACGGCCCAAGCGCAAATACGGAAAATATTTTAAATATTTTAGACGAATATCAAATAAAAGCCACTTTTTTTGTGACAGGCAGGGACGATGCGCGGTCACTGGAATTGTATAGGGAAATCGTGGATCGAGGAAATACGATCGGCATGCATTCCTATTCCCACCAGTATACGGAGCTTTACGAGTCCTTGGATTCCTTTGCGCAGGATTTAAAAAAAATCCAGGACAGCATAGAGAACGCATGCGGGATTTCATGCAGGCTGTACCGTTTTCCGGGTGGAAGCAGCAACCAGGTCAGCCATCTGGATATGAAAGAATTTATCCGCTTTATAAACAAAGAAAAGATCACTTATTTTGACTGGAATGTAGAGTGTGGGGATGCAACAGACCAGGAATACACAAAAGAAACGCTGGTCGAAAATGTGGTAAATAATGTTGCCAGGCATTCGTCGTCGGTAGTGCTGATGCATGATGCGGGCAATAAAGATAAGACGGTGGAAGCTTTGCCCGATATTATACAAAAGCTACAGGAAATGGACGCGGAGATTTTACCGATTGATGAAAACACGGCGCCGATCCAACACGTTGCAGCCGATAGTGTGGGAGATTAAGTACATACGGATAAATGGAGGTAAGAAATGAGTTTTTTTAAAGATTTCAAGGACGATTTGTCACTGGCGGTCAATGAGCTTTTGCCAGGGGAGGATTTGGAAAATGATGACGATTTAGGCGAGGAATCCGACATGATGGTAAACACGCTGGAGGGAGAGCTGGACATTGAGTCTGAATTGTCAAAGCTGGACGGCCTGTTAGAGCAGGTGCATGACGCGGAGGAAGAAAGCGCGCCAGAGGAAGAAAAAGAGTTAGATCTTGGGGAGCTTCCACAGGAAAAGGAAGAGCCGCAGGAGAAAAAGCCGGATACGGCGGAGAAAAGAGAGGAGCCTTTACGGCACATGGATGCAGATTTAGGGAGAAATGATGGATTGCAGTTTTCTTTTGATATGAAGTCAGAAGACGCCGGCCTGGATTTAGAATCTGCCGATGAACCTGTTATCAGGAGCATTCATCCAAATCATAAAGCAACAAAACCAAGTATAACATTTAAGGAGGAAATACCAATGAACGAGGAAATGACAAAGGATATGCCAGTAATGGAAGCGGAAATGCCTTCTACGCCGGAGATTACGGATGAAGTGTCCATTATTACCGAAGGCACGGTGATCAAGGGTAACCTTTCTACGACAGGGTCTTTTAGCATCAGCGGCCGTGTGGAAGGAAATGTACAGTGTAATGGCAAATTGGAGGTGACAGGTACGATCAAAGGAAACAGCTCTTCTTCAGAGATTTTTTCTGACGCTGCAAAGATTGAAGGTGAGATCACAAGCACCGGCACAGTAAAGATCGGACTTGGCTCCGTAGTCGTTGGCAATATTACCGCCACTTCCGCTGTCATTGCGGGCGCGGTAAAAGGCGATATCGACGTACAGGGTCCGGTTGTAGTGGACACCTCCGCTGTGATCGTAGGGAATATCAAATCCAGATCCGTGCAGATCAACAACGGCGCTGTGATCGAGGGCTTCTGCTCCCAGTGCTATGCGGAAATTGATGTAGACAGCCTGTTTGGAGACGCTAAGAAAGGCAAATAATGATGAAAAGGGTTCTTTTAAAGCTAAGCGGGGAAGCCTTAGCCGGGGACAAAAAAACAGGATTTGACGAAAAGGCCGTTTTAAAAGCGGCTTATCAGATAAAAACGCTTTCGGATGCGGGGACGGAAATTGGCATCGTAATAGGCGGTGGCAATTTCTGGCGCGGAAGGACAAGTGAAGCGATTGACCGTGCAAAGGCAGACCAGATCGGAATGCTTGCGACGGTCATGAACTGCATTTATGTATCCGAAATCTTTCGCTCCATCGGGATGAAGACAAATATCTTAACCCCGTTTGAATGCGGCTCTTTTACAAAGCTGTATTCAAAAGACCGTGCAGAAAAATATTTCGCCCACAATATGGTCGTGTTTTTTGCAGGGGGGACAGGCCATCCGTTTTTCACTACCGACACGGCGGCCGTGTTGCGCGCGATTGAAATCGAAGCCGACGGCATTTTGCTCGCAAAGGCGGTAGATGGCGTTTATGACAGTGACCCTAAGGTAAATCCAAATGCCGTCCGCTATGATAAGCTGTCTATTATGGAAGTGATTGAGAAAAAGCTGGCGGTCATCGACCTGACAGCGTCAATTATGTGTATGGAGCATAAAATGCCGATGTATGTGTTCCGGCTGAATGAGGAAGACAGCATAGTGAAAGCTGCAAGCGGAAATTTTAACGGAACCATAATTACAGTATAGGGGAGGGTTTTTATGGACGACAGATTAGTTCAGTACGAGAAAAAGATGATAAAATCACTGGGGAATCTCCAGGAGGAGTTTGGCAGCATCCGTGCAGGAAGGGCAAATCCGCATATTTTAGATAAACTGCGGGTGGACTATTACGGCACGCCTACCCCGATTCAGCAGATTGCCAATGTCAACGTCCCGGAACCGAGAATGCTCCAGATCCAGCCATGGGAACAGACTATGGTAAAGGAGATCGAAAAGACGATCTTAACATCCGACCTTGGGCTGAACCCGACAAACGATGGGAAAGTGATCCGCCTTGTTTTTCCGGAACTGACAGAAGAACGGCGTAAAGAGCTGGCAAAGGATATTAAGAAAAAAGGCGAAGCGGCAAAGGTTGCAGTCCGCAATATCAGGCGGGACGCAAACGACGCGTTTAAAAAGCTTGGGAAAAAAGAAGATATATCCGAAGATGAGATTAAGGAGTTAGAAAAGGACGTCCAGAAGCTGACAGACAAGCATATTGCTGACATTGATAAGGCAATTGAAGATAAGACAAAAGAAATAATGACTGTTTAATCATAGGCGGGGACAGAGCTGTGGCGATGTCCCTTTTTCCGTATGGGAAAGCAGGGAATGACGAAAATGCGACAGCGAAAATGCGGCAAAAGAAGGATGGAAAATTGTCGTATAAAGTTTTATACATATTGAGAAGGGATTTGGGGATGAATATACCACAGCATATTGCGATCATATTGGATGGAAATGGAAGATGGGCGAAAAGCAAAGGGATGCCGCGCAATTACGGCCATAAAATGGGAGCAAAAAATGTAGAAAAAATTTGTGATACGGCGGGGCATATGGGAATAAAATACCTAACAGTATATGCGTTTTCCACCGAAAACTGGAACAGGCCCCAGGGGGAAGTCAACGAGCTGATGCGCCTGCTTGGGAGCTATATGAACACCTGTCTAAAAACCGCGAAAAAGAATAACATGCGTGTCCGCGTGATTGGCGATATTACACGCTTAACGCCAAAGCTGCAACAGCAGATTCGGGAGTTGGAGGAGTTTTCCAGCCAGTTTGACGGCTTTTATTTCCAGATCGCGTTAAATTACGGCAGCAGGGATGAGATCGTCCGGGGGATGAAAAAAATGTACGCGGATATAAAGGACGGAAAAATAGCGGAGGATCATATCGACGAGCAGTCTTTTTCCAGCTATCTGGACACCGCGGATATTCCGGACCCGGACTTGCTGATCCGAACCAGCGGGGAGCAGAGGCTTTCTAATTTTCTGCTATGGCAGACCGCCTACAGTGAATTGTATTTTACGAGCGTCCCATGGCCGGATTTTGACGAAAAGGAATTAAAAAAGGCAGTCGAAGCCTATCAAAACAGGGACCGCAGGTTTGGCGGGCTGTCTGCGGAGTAAAGGAGCATAATTTAGAAAATGTTTAAAACAAGGCTTTTAAGCGGGATCGTGCTGGTGGCGGCGGCGCTGGCGCTTATTCTTACCGGGCATGAGGTATTGCTGACAGCGGCTTGCGGCATTTCATTGATCGGAATGTTTGAACTATACCGGGTGTATAAAATCGAGCGTACGAAAGCGGCTGTGATTGGATACCTGTCCGCGATATTG
>CANDMI010000046.1 GCA_947385775.1 uncultured Eubacterium sp.
TTCCCAAATTCAGCTCTTTTATTGGACTTTTTATTTTCTTAACTAACTGACATTGGCCGTGAATAGTAACTACGGTTCAGCCTTTAACTTCACTGTAACGGAATCCCCCCATAATCGGGTTTTGGATGCCAATATCTTGCAACCGCCTACTATTCGTTCTATTCTTTGATCATATCGAGTTCTGTTAAATTAACGCCTGATGAATTCAAAATAACTTTTAATTCAACATACCTGATTTTCATTGTTTTATATGCCGATGAATCTTTTTCTACCAGCATCATATATTGTTGTATCCTTGTAAATTCTTCCACATTCTTTTGCAACATTTCCTTATCTGGCATTGATCCACCTCCAAAACCATCATAAAAAGTCTATTATAAACGATATTGTCTTAGTATATCACAGCCGTGCAACAAAGTCTATCCGTTTTCTAACGCTGTTGCAAAAGCCGTATTTTCGAATCTTTATGCGACAAAATGCAAGAAATATGTTATATTCATATCCTAAATAATAATAACGGCAAAGAAAGACGGCGAATCATTGTCAAAAAATAAATATCAGTTTGAAAGTAAAATCCATGTGTACAGAGCCACAAAAAGAATGACGCAACAAGAGCTTGCCGATTTGGTGGGTGTCTCAAGACAAACCATCATGCCGCTTGAACGAAATCGTTATAATCCTTCTTTGATGCTGGCGTATAGTATTTCAGATAAAAAAGCGCAAAGCCTTAATCATTCAATAAGACTTTGCACTTTTTGGTTCGTTATGAAATTTTAATATTCAAGTTCTGAATAGTCAAGTCCAAAATTTTGCAATACGATTTTTGCTATTTTAATTTGATAATCAAGTTCTTTATTTTCACCGGTTTCATGTGCTTTAATCCTCATTAGATTCACATATGTGATAATAGCAGCCTGCCTTTGCTCTTCTAATGTCATGCAATCACCCACTTTCATTCATAATCTGTATGATCAGTTCCCATCCTCAAGCATTGATTGAAAAATGTCTCTTACTTTTCTAAGTTCTTCATTATCAGGCGATTTCTGTAACGCCTTTTCCAGAAGTTCTAATGCAAATCTTATAAATCCCTGAAACTGTTTATTGGTTATCCCCACATCTTTACCATCCTTCACCGCCTTTTTGATTAAAATATTGCCCATTGTTACGATTATTATAGCGGATTATGGAAAAGGTGTAAAGCCTTATTCCATGATCAAGATGTTTCTATAGTTACAGATCGTTACTTTTCATGGGGTAAGGATTTACCGTATAAATGATTAATAATAGAGCGTTATCCGGCAAAATATTGGGAAAATTCCACCCGGACGGGTCTGTTGCCTGTTTCCGGCTGTTTTTCAAAAGCTTCCCGTTATTTTCCCAACCAGCCCCATTTCTCAATCTATATGGCAATTGCACACTCCTGGAATTTTATACTGGCAAAAGGCGCAAGTTATTGGCAGGCAGTTTCGAAACATATAAATTTTCGATAACCAGCCGGAAGCAAGCCGGGGTTCTTGTCCCGATGTGACTTGCGCAGGGATATTAGAAGGTCTTAACATTCTGTCTATTAACAGAATTTTCGGGCACGGATGCCCGAAAAAGGAGATTGCGCCATGAATGGCGGTCAATCTCCGGTCCGTCCGGTATCGGTAACCCCGATGCAGAATATTTAGAGCTTCTTACATCCCGGAGCCGGAACATTCGGACAGGTCCCCGGCTTGCTTCCAGCGTCCGGGTAGCACAAACCTTCGAATTATCCAAAACCAAACTGCCGGATAACGCTCTATTATCGATGATTTACGTTAGAGTCCCACCCCATGAAAAATAACTACAGATCAGCCTTTGACTTTCCTGAATGAACCCCGCCTGCATCCGCAACCCCAAGCCTTTTGACCAATCCGCTCCTGCGCCGCGCTTTTTCCATGATTTGAATGACCGAACCTCTTTTCAGCCTGCGGTTATTATTCAAAAAACGCGCCAGCGTCAGCCCCCAGAGGAGCGGCCAGCATACGAAAATGCGCCCCGCCCTTGGATAATTGACGTGCATCTGATAATGAAATTCTTTTATAAAAGCAAACAAGCCTGTCCCCTGCATCACGACCATACGCTCTTTTTGCGCGCCGCCAAATTCCCCCGCATCCAAAACTTCGCGCAAAAACAAAGCGGCATCCTCTTTCGACACAGGCTCTTTTAATAAAAACGACATGCGCGCCCGTGAAAGCCCCAGATACCGGACGCAGGCGGCGGTAAGGATGCGCACAAACCGCTCCATGCCGCTTTGCCTTACCAGCTTTAAAAACTGCCGCTTTTGCGCCGCCGCAATGTCCCGGTTCCAAAAGACCGTCCAATCGCAAAGGTTTTTTAACCCAAACCCTTCCCGGAGGAAATGCTGCAACATATGAAGCGCCAGATAAAAGCCGTGATAAGCATCCGAAGGCTGATAGAAACGCACGCCCCAGGACGTGTTTTGCGATATGTTTTTTTCAAAGGAAGAAAGGAGCGTATTTAAATATGTATTCATCCGTTCATTTTCAAACGGCGCGGCAAGCATACCATGAAGCTCTATTACAATCCCATTCTCAATCTCTTCCTTATCATTTTTAAATACAAACTCGGTATGATGGAGCGCGGACTGGCTGTTCGGGCAGTAAAATCCGGCTTTTTTTAACAGGGCGCACGCTATTTTGTAATCCTCTTTATTTGGTATCAAAAGGTCAATATCCCCGGATTTTCGACATTCCGGCACAGGATAAAGCGATGCCGTGGCGCATCCTTTTAACGTGATCGCCTGAATGCCGTTTTCTTCCAAGTATTCTGTCAGGTATTTATCTAAAAACAACAGGCGGTAATTTGACAACACCGTAATCTGGCTCCTGCGGCACGCCCGCTCCATCAAATGAGCCGGCATTCCCTGCTGGGATTTTAGCGTGTCATATAACACCGCCGTCACCGCATGCGCCCCGGCAAGCTCCAACACCGTTTCCCAGTCACAGTCGAAAGATTTCTCAAAACGCTTTTTTGTAAGCGCGCTTTGTAAAAGCTTTAACAGGATGATCTCTTCCGTTGTAAAATTTTTAATGGTTTTGTTATTATGATTGAATTTTTTGCTTTGATGCGTGTTATTATTTTGATTATTTTTATTTACATTTTTTGTGGTTATTTGCGTAGATTTCTTTTTAAATTTTCCTGACTTATCCTGCATATTTGTAATCCTTCTTTATCTTATTTTAAGCCTGCTGTAATCTGGTTATCTTTCGAACTATAGCTTTCCTGTAATCATTTTTATAAATATAACATGAATCCCGCCTGTTGAACAGCGATTTTATGATTCCTTTTCATACCTTTCAATCACGCAGCTGTGCCGCTTCGTTTGCCTGTCATAATTTATTCCGACCAGCAAAATACCGCCGCCGTAGCCTTCCAAAGCTTTTGGATACTGCTTTTCTTTTAACTGGAGAATTGCCGATCGCCGTTTCAAATTCCTGCAAAACCTCTCTGTTTGGGATAAACGCTTCCTGCGTTCGCGCATCGTATCCAAGATAGCCAAGATGTATGAAAAGCGTCAGGATATCGTCCTTTGTGCGAAAATTTTTCATATCGTTTTGAAAGCTTCTTGTATTGACAGACGCGCGCATCCCGCAAACCATGCGTAAGATATCCTGACGCAGGCCATCAAAATCCATTTCCATGAAAATTTTCAGCGCGTCATAGGTTTCGGTGGAAGTCCAATAGCTGGAAAAATGCCCGCAGCGCATTGCTTCCACTACAGATTTTGGATTGTAAATATGCGCATGCTCCAAAAAGCGGTACCCATCGTACCAGCTTTTCGCCTCCCCATAATCCATCCCATACCGGCTGCACAGCCCCTTTACTTCCGCTTCCGTAAAACCAGTGTACTCCTCCAGCGTCTTTTGGTCTGTCATCGAAAATTCCTGAAACATATTTAACGCGGAATGGATGCCATATTTTTTAACCGGAAGGATTCCCGTCATATAGGCAAGCGCGATATAGGGCTGGTCTTTTAGCAGGCTGCGAAGAAAATCCAGATACTGCTTTTGCAGCCCTTCGGATTCCCGCCGCTCCCGCATCACACAGTCCCATTCATCGATCAGCACGATAAATTCCCGTTCTGTTTTCGCGTAAATCCTGCGCAGCGCCCCCGCAAGCCCCGTCTTTCTCCCTTTTAAAATATCGCCGTATTCCTCGTTTAACTCCTCTAGCGCTTCCCGCTCCAGATATGGTATCGCCTCTGTCGGCGCGGCTTCTATAAAAAACTGCTGCATATTTAAATAAATCACGTCAAACTGATTTAAATATTTTGCATACGTATCCTCATTTTCTATTTTAAGCCCCCGAAACAACTTTTTGGAATCGCATCCCCTGCTATAATAAGCCGCAAGCATTTCCAAAGCCATAGATTTTCCAAAACGTCTTGGCCTGCTGACGCAGATATATTTATCCCTCGTATTCAGGCACTTATTTGTATACGCGATCAGCCCCGTTTTATCCACATAAATTTCCGACCGCAGGGAATCTCGAAAGCTCTTATTATTTGGATTGAGATATATTCCCATAAAACCGCCCTCCTTGCGCAACCGACTCCTTTTGCCAATTATACCCCGGAATCCGATTTGAATCAATAAAGCTATAAAAACAAATTTTTAGCTTCTTTTTTCCAAAAAACAATCCCTTCCCCCCTATTTGTGTTAAAATAGTAACAGTTCAACCCGCACTCATTCATGCAAGCATGATTCACCCATCTTACAACCGATGGCTGAACTGTTGCTTAAAATAAAATCGCAATAAAATCAACTGATATTATATTAAATAAAACAGAAAGGGGATTTCCTATGTCCACACAAAAGCCTACGGCAAAAACAACCGCTAAAAAACAATCCTTTCGCGCCGCTTTGCTTATCACGCTTGCGATCTGTTTTTCGGTTGCTGTCATTGCCAGCTGTCTGCTGTACAGCCGCTATTATTATAAGGTACATTTTACGCCCGGATCTTTCGCGGAAACCTCTGAAAAACTGGATAACCCTTACCGGGGCTGGTACCATCTGTATGGCTACCAGCTGTCTGACCTAAGGACGTTTGATACGACGCTTGATACGGCGGCTACGCAAAAGCATATAAAAGAATCCTCCGATAACCGCCTTGTGCTGTTAGAGATCAACCTTTGCGAATACCAAAACAGAGAGCTGTCCGGCGAGGCGCTTACCATGCTGGAATCCATTCTTTCGTCCTGGAAGGACACATCCTGTAGCATGATCCTTCGTTTTTTGTACGACTGGAACGGCGCCGCCGCGCAAACCGAGCCACAATCCGTAGTTTTGATCCAACGCCATATGAAACAGTGCGCGGATGTCGTAAACCGTTTTAAAGATCATGTTTATATGTTGCAGGGCGTTTTTGTGGGGAATTACGGAGAAATGCATGGCTCTATCCATTTGGAAGAAGATGACCTGCGCTCGCTTGCCGACCAATTGGCGGCGGTGATCGATCCTTCTATTTTCCTTGCGGTGCGCACGCCGCAGCATTGGCGCATGATCCATAAGCGCTTTACGCCATTATCCGAAGAAGAAGCCTTTTCCAATTCCCCCGCCGCGCGCTTTGGCATTTTCAACGATGGGATGCTTGGCTCGAAAACAGACCTGGATTCTTATAACTGGGAGGAGCGCCCTGTCTTTCCAGCCGCCAGCGCCGCAAATGACTTTACAAAAAAGGGAAGCCGCAAAGAAGAGCTGGATTTTCAGGACGCGCTTTGTACGTATGTCCCAAACGGCGGAGAAGCGGTAATCGACAATCCATACAACGACCTGCCCCAGGCCATCGACGCGCTTTCAAAAACGCACGTATCGTATTTAAACTGCGATTACGATTCCGCTGTGCTGGACAAATGGAAGCGTTCTGTATATGAAAGCGGATTAAATTCGAAGCTTGATTCAAAAGACTGTTTTGAAGGAATGGACGGATATGAGTATATCGGAAGGCATCTTGGATACCGATATTTCGTAGCGGATGCAGAACTGTCCCAGCCAAACGGGCGCCTCCAGCTGCATCCGGCGACCCTTAGCCTTACGGTAAAAAACAGCGGGTTTTCCGGCTGTCCCCGTAAATTTCAGGCAATGCTTACATTAAAAAAGGCCGGGACTAACGAAAGCTTTCCGATTTCAGTGGAAACAGACACCCGCTTGTGGAAAGCCGGAAATTCCATACAGCTTTCCATACCTTTGGATATTCCAGACTTAGGAAACGGGGAATATGACATTTACTGGAAGCTGTCTGACAGATCGGATGTCATCCAGTTTGCAAACAGCCTGCCCTTTGACAGCCAATATGGGTACAAGATCGCCCATATGGCGGTTTCTAAAGGATTTTAAATTTTATTTAATTTTATTTAATTTTATTTAATTTTATTTAATCAAATCTATACTAAGCTCGTCCATGTCCCAAGAAGGACAAGCCCTTTCTCCTGCCTGTTTGCGATCTGGATCATGCGCCCGTCCCGCTTGCGGCGCATCTTCGCATAGACGCTGTATTCGCCGTCTGTCGTCTCGTTCGCAAACTGGCAGGCCACCTTTAATATGCCGCCTGGCGCAAGCTCCTTTGGCTCGATGGAAACCGCCTGCACCCGCTCGTTGTTTTCCTCCGCCTGCACCGATATGAGAAGCTGCGCCTCTTCTAATAAATAGGAAAATCCTTCATTTACAAGCGTAAGCTCCAAATGCAGCCCCTCGTCCGCGTACCCTGTCACTTTTCGGATCACAGGGCGGTATCCAAGGTGCGCCCCGATATAATCCAGGCCGTTCACGTCCTTCCAAAGCCCTTTTTCTTCCCAGGCCGCGGCTTTCCATCGATCCAAGCATTTTTGATCATGCTCGGCGTTTAGATAACATAAATGCGTCCGCCTCATATCCTGGACTGCCAGGGCAAGCTCCCCTTCCTTTGCAACGCCAATGGCTTCTCCGCCGTAAGGCAGCTTTTCATGCATCTTTTCGATAAATAAAAGCTCGTCCCGCCTTTCCCAGCTTTCCAGCCAATCGGCTTTTTCCCGCTCCTTTAAGCCGTATGTGCCAAGGTCTGACTCGGAGCCAAACAAGCCGTCGTTAAACATGCAAAGCTTATCCCTCCCGGGATTTGCGTTTAATTTATGTAACATCCTCCACTGGAGGGGAGTGCGCACCGCGATCGGAATCCGCTCCCCGATCGCCGACCGAAGGCTCTGTTCCAGCAGGCGCAGCTTATCCCTGGATAAATATCTGGAATCGTGCAGCTCCCCCCAGCTTCCGACAAACAATCCCTGAAACGCCAAAATATCATTTTCATAGCGGGAAATAAGCGGCCCGACCTGCTGCATATGAAGCATCACCGTTTGCAGCTTAGACGGCTCCGCTAAAAGCCCCTGTCCGATCCCGTCGTAGGCGACGCGCAGGATCATTTCCTTTTGGTTTGTCCGAAAAAAATCAAAAATCCGGTCTAACCGATCTAACGCTTCCATCGGAAGCCGTTCCTCACGGTATGCGCCAATTAAAATGACCGCCTGCACAAGCGTTTCCTTTTCCCGAAGGCACCAGAATAAATCGTCAAAATCCGGCTCCTTGTCCAATTCAAACGGAAACATCCGATACCACCCGCAGGACGGGTTTGGCAGGTAATCCGTGCTTTCCTCCAAATCCGCGCCATGGAACCGCCACCGCCCCAAAAAGGACAGCCTATTCATAAAGCTCATCGTTATTTTTTCCTCCTGTATCCAGCTTCAACAGCGAAAGCCTGACATAAACCGCCATCATGCTAAAAAACATCCGAAACATATAGATAAACGGCTTAAAACCGGAATGCATGCTCTTCCCGGTCTTTCGCGGATGCATGACCGCCGGGATCTCCCGGATACGGTAGCCAAGCAGCATCATTTGCAGCAGCATATTGGAATCTGGATATTTATCGTCAAAATGGTTATATTTTGAATAGTATAAGACCGCTTTCCAGTTAAGACCCTGCAATCCGGTCGTAGGGTCTGTCACCGTTTGTCCCGCCAGGATATCTAAAAGCTTTTGGAAAAAGCGGTTCGCGATGCGCTTGCTCACGGCGGTCTTATATCCAGAGCTTGCGCGCATATACCGGGAACAGAGCACAATGTCCGGCGGCTCCCCGTTTTCATCCGCTTCTTTTAAGGCTTTGTATATCTTTGGTATATTGCATACGTCGTGCTGTCCGTCCGCGTCCATCTGTATGACATAACGGTACCCGCGCCGGATCGCGTACTTATACCCAAGCTGCAACGCGCTCCCATACCCCAGATTAAACACATGCGTTACGAGTTTATGGGGCGCCTTGCTGCGCTTTACGATCCAGTTCGTCTCATCCGCCGACGCGTCATTCATCACGAGCACGTCCGCAAGCTGGCATATCTGCGGACTCTCTAAATCTTCCAGCACTTTTTTGATGTTCCTTTCCTCATTGTATGCCGGAATGATCACAAGCACCTCTTTTTCTGATTTTCCTGCCATATCGCCTTCCCCCCCAATACTGCCGCCGCTGTATGACCTGTATCAGCTTATCCGCATCGCAACAGCTCCTCCAGCTGCCAAAGCTCTTTTTCATTTTCCAACGTGCGCTTTGCCGCCGCCTGCCCAAGCCGCTCCCGCAGCGCCTGATCCTCCAAAAGCGCCTTGATGCCGGATGCGACCCCCTCTGGCGTAAGCGGGCAGAAACGCCCATCCACGTCGTCTGTGATCTGCTCTCTGTTGCCATTGCAGTCCGAAGCTAAGATCGCGCACCCTAAGGTCTGCGCTTCCTGTATCGCGACGCTTTTCCCCTCAAACCGCGTCGCATGGACGTATAAGTCGCACTGTCTGTAATAAGGATATGGATTTTCCACCGACCCTAACAGTATAAAATCCTCCGTTAACCCCAAATCCGCGATCTGCCGCTCTAAGGCGGCGCGCATATTTCCTTCCCCGAGCACATACCAGCGCGCCCGGCATCCTTTTTCAATAAGCATTTTTAACGCCAAAATCGCTACGTCATACGCTTTTTGGTAAACCAGCCTTCCGACGGTTAAGATCCGATACCCGTCATAGCCATCCGTAAACCCTCCCGGTTCCCCCGCGCGTTCCCGTATCCGCCGCTGGTTTACAAGGTTATGTATAATCCCCATTTTATTTTCATGCTCCGGGTACATTTTAAGAAATTGCTGCTTTACCTCATCGGAAACCGCAAAGATCCGGTCAAACTTGTCGTAGCAGCCAAGATCCTGCCCCCTCGTATACCCGGCGTTTGCGTAATCGATATGGACAAACGCCGCCTTTTTTTTCGCCTTCACATGATCCGCCACATAATAGGTGGAAGCCCCCTCTAAAAAAGCCACCGCAAGGTCATAGGTCTTTTCAAGACGCATAGAGCCGTCCGATACAATGCGCCAGCAAAGCTTTTCTAACGACATCCGACGCGTTTTTTTCATTTCCAGGGCATTGCGAAAAAAGCCCTTTAGCTTATGCATAAGCCTCCCGTTTTTAAAAAAACAGCAAAGCATCGTGCGCATCAGGCGCATCCTCCCTTTTTTGGAAAGCACCGGCTCATTATTATATTTTGCATTTAATAATTTCACATTCGGCGGAAGTTTATTTAAAAGCTCTCCCTGGCCCAGCATCACATACAGATAAACCCGATGCCCCGTCTTTTCGAAATGCCAAAGCAGCTCCAAAAGCGCCATTTCCGCCCCGGCCCTGCCTAACGTGTTGATGACAAATAAGATTTTCATACCTTCGCCACCTGCTTTTGCATCTGCGCCTGTTCCTGTATCTGCGCCTGAACCTGCTCTATCACTTGCTCCTGGACTTGCTTTTGCACCTGTTCCTGCACCTGCTTTTGCATATGCTTTCTTAATTTTCGAACTTCATGAAGGATCGACTCGTTTTCCTGGTTCAACAGCGACACATGCATGGCAAGCTCCTGGTTTTTGCGAAGCAGCTGCGAGATCAGGCTGCTGAAATAAAAGGCCGCGAGAAAAAACACCGCTCCCGCCAAAAGCGCCGCAGGAACCGCCTTTTTTGGGACTGCCGCAGTCCACGCGTTTAGCCCCGGCGCCGCGCCAAGCAGGATCAGCACGCCTCCGATTAAAAACCACCAAAGCCCGATGCTTTCCGTCACTTTTTGATAGACATAGGTCATAAAATCGATCACGATCAGCAAAACGCCCATTGAAATGACTGCGATCTGTAGTGTATTAATCATTTGACACCCCCCCAACCCCATTTGTTGAATCTGCATACGCATCATAGGATTTCGGGGATTCCGGCTCCCCAACCTGCAACGGGATCAGCGTTCCCTGGCAAAACGTATGGACGTCCATATGCCGCTCCACCCACCTAAGGCGCATATAGCCAACCGTCCAGCCAACATAAGACCCGACCACAACGCCCATGCCAAACCATTTTTCCGCAAGAAACGAGCTAAAATAGCTGGCGACCCCGGTCGTTAGCAAAAAGATCATCGCCGTCAACATCGCTCCGAAGTTGTCATTAAAATAAAATAAAAATATAATTTCAGAATACATTAAAAACAAAATAAAGTAACCGACTGCGAGGCTCGGGTAAATGCGCATCACCATACCGGAAAACCCGATCTGCGGAAGGAACACGACACAGATCAAAAATACGATGACCGTAATGATAAACTGTATGCGCACAAGGTTCATAAGCTCCACCGCAAGCTGGTGGAACATCCGATCCTGGCAGTTTCGGATATCCGAGCCGCGCCCGCCAATGACCGCCTCGGAAAACGCTTTGTATTTGTCATGAAAATTCATCTCCATGCGGGCGATCAAAATGACCGTCGCCGATATGTTTGTAAACATCGCGATGCAGGTCGCCATATCATAAGGCGGCGCGCACACAAAACTGTTTGCCGTTATCATCTTAAGGTCTGTGTTCCAAAAAATAAAATTATGGATATATAACCCAAGAGTATAGCAGAAATTCGTTAACACAAGCGTGTAAAACTTCTTAAAATAAATTAACACCTCTTTATAATGCCCGCTGTTTTTTTTGAAATAATAGCGGACAGTCGCAAGCTCGAAACACGCGATGATAAAAAAGCCGATCACAAGCGCAAGCAGCATCGAGCTTGGAACGCTTAAGCCAAACCCCCAGGCAAATATGAGCGAAAGCACAAACGCCGCCGCCATGCCGATCAAGTAAAACAGTGCGATCCTCGCATAGTCCTTACAGATGGACAGATACAGCATGGAGTAAAACACAAACACAAGCGACACATAGCCAAGGTAGCCGGTCAGCACATATAAAACACCCACATGCCCCGCAAAATACTCATGGATGCAAAAGGGAATGCCCAAAAGCGCAGTAAACGCAATATTTAAAAGCGCGCCCACATAGTAACAGGGCAGGATGTCGTCAAACTGTTCCTTGTAGATCACGTCCGACATATACCGGGACAGCACCGAGTTAAAGGGCGACGCTGTCAAAAGCGCGAAGATAAAAATATACAAAAGCGTACAGGAAAACAATTCCCTGCTGGCATAGCCCACCGTGTCAAATCCCAATACCTTGCCCATCAATATGACATTCCCGATAATGACAAACATCGGCGTGATCGTAACGCCCGCGCTGTAGCCTACCCCTAAAAGGTCTGTGACGATCGTGTTTTTTCCAAATATGCGGTTTAGCCTGAATCCTATCCGTGCCATCAGCGATCCCTCTTTTCCGTATGGTCAGCGGGCGAAACGTCGCCCATATGGATTTCAAAATTCTTTTGTGTCCATTCCACGCCCGCGTTCGAAGCAAAATCCTTATATATCTTTTCATAAGTGGCTTTCATATGCTCAATACGATACTTGCTCATCAGCCGCTTATAGCCGTTTTCTCCCATCTGCACGCGCTTGGTCGCGTCCACGGCAAGCTCCACCATGGCCTGGGAGATCTCCTCAATATTCATAATATGCGTTAAAATCCCCGCCTGTCCAAAATCATCGCCCTCTCCATAAATCAGGCCGTAGCAGTTGCCTACGTCCGTGGCGATGACCGGGCGGTGCGCCGCATAGCTTTCTAAAATTGTCAAAGGCTGGCCCTCGCTGACGCTCGTTAAGATCGTAACGTCCATGCGCCCAAGGTAGTCTTTGACGTCGATCCTGCCGGTGAACACAACGTCTTTGACCTGCATCGCCTCCACCATGTCAAAGCATTCCTGGGCGTAAGCCTTATCCTCGTCGGTCGGCCCCATGATCCAAAGCTTCAGTTTCGGCTGGCGCTCCTTTGCGAACGCAAACGCCTGTATCATCGTCTTTACGTCCTTGATCGGCGTTACGCGAAGCACCGCGCCGATGTTGACAAAGCCCTTGTCCTCTTCGGTTTTTTGAGGCAGGTTTTCTAACCGCTTCGTATTGATGCCGTTTGGCGTTACCATCGTTTTTTCCGCCGGGCAGCCAAGCTCTATCTGAAGCTCCCTTGCATGCTCGTACAGGCTTGTCACAAGATCCGCTTCCTCGTACGCCACCTTTGACATCTTACGGAATTGCTCGATCCAGATATTTTTATAGATCCCGGTCACCCATTTTGCCTTGATCAGCTCCTCTTCGCGCTCCCTCGTGTAAATCCCGTGCTCAGAGATTAAAATGCGGCTTCCATATCGGTCTTTTGCCATACAGCCCAGCACCCCGGCATACCCGGTGGCGACGCAATGGTATAAGTCCGCGTCCGGCACGTCTGTCTTTAATACGAGGAACAACGGCAGATAAATCGAGCGCATCGTCCACAAAAAATCCGAAAATACCGACTGGCTATATTGCAGGTCGTAGCAATCCCTGACCGCGCGGTAAAAATCCTCTCCCATTAAAAGCTCGTTTAAGGAAATCTTTCTTTTGCGGAACATCTCAAACAATACATGCCAGTTGATGTTCTGGTTTAAGATAAGGCTGCGCAGCGCCTGGTATTCTTTTTCGGAAAGCTTTAAGCGGCTGCGGCTGTCCTTGTTCCTTTTGCGCCGCACCCAGTCCACATCCTGTAAATAAACCTCGTACACCTCCGTGATATTGATCGGAAACTCATACACAAATTTTCCGCGCATCCCTCGGCCTGCAATGATCGTCAGCAAAATAAATTCTACATTTGGCAAAGACTGTATCAGGCTGTGTATCCAGCTGGACACGCCTCCGACCACGTAAGGATAGCAGCCCTCCGCCACCATGCACACCCGCATCACATGGCCCTTTACCGCCGGCGGGCGCACAGGCGGCACGCGCCGAAACGGTTGTTCCTTAGCCGGTTCTTTCTTTAGTTCAATTTTAACTTCTCTTTTATATCCTGGCGTTGTAGCCTTTTCTTCCGTCTTTAATTCGGATTGTAAAACTGTCGTGTAGCCTTCTTTATAATCCGATTCTGATTCTGTTTTGAAATCTGTATTTGACTTCTTCTTTAACTTCTTTTCTAATTCCCTCTGGTATTCTTTGTCTAGATCATAACGGTAATCCGTCAGATTGTCCGCTTCCGAGCCATAGCGGTAATCGGACACGCTTTCTAACTCTTCCTTTGTGTATTTATAATCCAGCGACTCATCAAAATCCCGATAGCCCTTTGTATAATCGTCCATATACACTCCTTAATCCCAGCAAACGGATTAATCGACCGTTTAATCTGTGATCTTTGCAGTATGCTCTTCCCCAATTGTCAGGGCCACATCCTCCATCGTTGCCGTAACCAGGTAAGATTTATCATCAAGCTGCGCAAATGAAGCGCCCTTTGCTTCTTTTACATACCAATTCCCGCTCTGTAAACGCAGGATAAAATAAGCTTCCTTCTCAAAATTTTCTATGTGAAGATGAATCTCATTCCCAGTCCTTTCCTGTGTATAATTCAAGGCCAAAAACCTTCGGATACGCTCATCGCTCTCTGCCATTGTCGCAGACGAGAGCTTTTCATATGCTTTCCAATAAGTCGTTGTAAAGCCTGCAAATTTTTCATATAGCTTTTCCCATGAATCCCTCTCTGACGCCGGAAACGCAAGCTTGCCCATGTCTATGGCAATGCTGGAATACCCGATCGCCGTTTCGATGCTGTTTTGCCGAAAATCCTCCAAAAACGTATGGCTAAACCCATCGTTGACTATCAGCTGTCGCGTTACGGAATCGTTAAAATAGGACAATAGCATCCCATGATTGTCATAATCCGAAAGCGCCGTCCGCACGTTTTTATAAAGCTCCGAGCTTAGCGCCTGCTCTACCTCGCTGTCCGCAAGCTTCGCCTGATAAAACGACAGATATTTATATTCCGGCTCCATTTTCCCGATGCTCTTTTCGTCCGATTTTACTTTATGCCCAATCCCCTTCCCTCTTTGGATCGTGCCGGAAAGCCCGGCCTCCGCTTTTTTCTCCTGTAAGATCTTAAGATAATAAATAAGCTCGTCGCGCTGCGGCTTATTTTCATCCAGGTAATTTAACTGCGGCGCCACAAAGCAGGTCATTTTTTTCATGTTTTTTTCAGAAGTCGCTGACAGCCCCGGCCAGATCACATCCCGAAACACCGCCTTTAAAGAACGGCTGTAACGGCGCTGCATCTCGCTCTCATTTTCCGACGCAAGGCACGGATAATTTAACACCGCAAGGGTCTGGGCATTGACGATCGGATAGAGCGCATACTGCTTTGTCTCATAAAGCATCGCCTCTAAAATCCCCATCCCAATATTTGACGACATGTAATCGCCGTTTACCGCAAACACCTTCGCCTTGCCGACGCTGTTGCGCCATATGACCGCCGGCCAGTTTTCGTAAGTCGCGCCGTCGTCCAAAATGCCCGCCATATAGATTTTCGTGCCGGACGCGACCTGGTACCACGGCATCGCAAGGTTCATATCCTGATAGGATTTATCCAGCTTATCATCCAGCCGGTAAACCTTTTCCCCGCCGAGCAAAAACCCTTCCTGCAAATGGATGCCCTTTACATGCACCCTGTCAAATAAGATCGCGCGGATGCCAAGCAGCTTTCGAAACTCCATGTTCCCTTTTAGCTTACGAAGGTTCGGCAGGTTGCAAAAGATCAGGTTCACCCCCTGCCCCGCCAGCTCCACAAGCTTGTCCGTCCCTTCGTCTATGTCCAGGTATTTACAATCGATGACAACCGCCTCCGGCATTTTCTCCCGGCTAAAGCTGTATTTAAAAACCGAAGGATAGGTGTCCATGTACCGTTTGGAATAGGCGCACCACTGGCGCACCATGCTGCCTGTCGTCTGGTCATAGGCATTTCCGATATAGACAATGTGCTCCATAAAAGAGTCCCAGGAAGCCTCGCCGAGCGCCTGCATATCCTTCCCGTCAAAGGAGGAGCCTGCGCTTTTAGCATACGCGTTCGCGTCATAGTCATTCATCCGGTCTTTCATAACCTCCGGCGTTTGGAACATAAATAACAAGACTAACATAATCAATGTGATCGTGATAAAATTTCTACGGGATACCATCCGCCCTATTCCTCCGTACCTGCCACATAGTCCTGCATATTGTAGTGGTAGTCAATCGAAAAGTTATAATAGTTATATCCATTCTGTTCCACGCTATAACAGATAAAATCGTCTGTTTCAAAATAAATGCTGATCTCATTTGGGTACAGCCAGGAAAAATGCCTTGCCCAGTAATACATCCGCGACATTTCGATCCACCGGTTCCTGCTTTCATACATTTCCAGCCCATTATTACGCGGCAAAGCCTGCCCCGCGCCTTTTGGGGAAATCCGCTGCCCGCTGTCCTCGTATTCATACGCGTAGTTGATCGGCGTTTTTTCCACAAAGAAATACACCTTTTTCGTCGGGATGCGCACGCTGCTCGTGCCGCCTTTTCGTTCCATCGACCTTAAAAACTGGTCCAGCTCATAGTGGTATCCATGCCCCTCGCCCATTCGCATTTCATCATTGGCAGAAACGATCGTCCAGGTCATATCTTCATTTTCCCGGATAATGTTCGTAAGGCAGGTGACCGCGCCATTGGACTGCATCGCCTCTGGAAATTCGAAATCCTTTTCCATCCCGCAAACGATCGTCGCGCCAATCACCGCAGGCGTAAGCAAAAACGACGCGGCATGCAGCAATATTTTTTTCCGTCCCCATCCAAATATCAGGTTTAAAATCCCATCCGCGCAAAAGCACCATACGGCGATGATCGAATAGGCGTAATAAATGCACGTACGGCCTTTATCATCCATAAGCTCCGGCAGCCCCAGGCTTGGAGCGACAAACATCGCCGTCATAAGCGCCATATAGCCCGCCGTCGATAAAAACCGCGCCGCATAATCGGTCTGTCGCAGCGCAAAATACAAAACCGCCAGCGCAAACAAAAGAAACAGAGAGCCAATCACGGTCGGATTCGCCCAATCCGCATCCTCACACAAAAGATAATTGTTCATAACGCTCTTTGTGACATTTAAAAGCCGCTCCAATTTCCCCTGCGCTTTTTTTAACGCCAAAGCCGCCTTGCTCGGCGTTTTTTCTTTCTTCTGCCCGTTTCCGTTTTGGACAGCGTCTTTCGAACTGTTTTTTTCTCCGCCTTTTTTAGACGAACCGGCGGACTTTCGCTCTTTTAAGTTTTTTCCGATCGCAATGACAATCCCTTCATGATACACCTCGCCGTCTATGATGATCTTGGCGTTTTCCAACATCTGACCGCCCTTTATTAAATGCTGGTCTACGGTCACATCCCCTATGGATATGACCTTTCCTCCCTTTAGCTTCCCGTTTTCCGATATGACCTCCCCATTCTCGATCACCGTGGAGCCGGTTATAAACAAGAACCCCCGTAAATCCGTCAGTTCATATTCTTCATCCGGCACAAAGGTCTTGGTGTCCTCCTGGGTGCCTTCCATAACCGCCACGCCCCACATCAACGAACCCTGCAAAGGCGTGCCGCCAATGTATGCGGCAAGCATCGGCAGTATCGAGACTGCAAGGGATAAAACGCCCGCGCAAAACACCCTGCCAAAATAGCGTGGGCGCCACAGGCGGAAAAAATAGCCAAACGCCACCCCAAGGCAGAAGATCCCGGCGATCATCGTATTATAAAAATGAACGGTAAACGTCATGCTAAAATGAATCGCAAACAACGCAAGATACTGGCTGCTAACGCACGAAAACTCCTTTCGCCAGGCATCCGCCCACTTTCGAAAAAAACGCCCTTTCGGTTTTTTTATGCCGATCTCATTTTCACCTTTCGCCTGGCTTTCCTGATCCTCCTGGCTTTCCTGATATTCCTGGCTTTCCTGATATTCCTGATATTCCTGGTTTTCCTGATATTCTAAAGGCGCTTTTTTGATAAAAAAAGTGCCGTCCTTTTCGTTTCTCTCAAGCGTCAAAATCTCCGACGCATCCTCCTGCGGCGGCGGGGCGATGACCTCTCCGGACGCTTCCCGTTTCGCGGATTCGGCCAATACGTCGTCCAGCAAATAGATCCGCTCCTCTTGGTCGCCTAAAGAAGGCTCGTTCTCCCATAAGGCTTCCTGATTTAAATCCTGATCGAAACCTAAAGCCTTGTTTTTCTTTCTTTTTTCTTTTTTATGCCCTTTGTCTTTCCGTCTCTTTTTTCCCTCTTTATCCAAATTTAATTTTTTATCTTTTTCTCCAAGCGAAAGCTCCTGTTTTTTATGCTCAAAAAATAAAAACAAAAAGGCGATGGAGGGCAGGATAAATGCCATGCCAAATTCCTGAGGCAGGGAGCTAAGATAACGGGTAAACGAGTCTTCCCGAAACAGCATCACCGCCGTATAGATCCAAACCCCCGCATATGCCGTGTACCTGGACTTACAGCACATCCGGATAAACGCCAGCAACAGCAAATGGATTAAAAGCGTCTGTATGACCCAAAACAGGCGCAGCAATACAAAGGTTTCTATCCCAAACACCTGGTGCAGGTAATAGATCACACAGTGGAACCCAAACGGGTACACGCCGTCCACAAACAATTCCCCCTTGTCCATGGCGTTAATCCAATAATTATGCACGATAATATCGGACGCGCAATAGCCATACTGCATGAAGATATTTCTCCCATACACATAAAGCACGGCTCCGATCGTTAAAAGCGTCAAAAAGAAATCCAGTTTATTGCGCCAAAACCGCCTCCACGCGGCAATGAGCAATTTTCGCATGAGAGCTCCCAGCCGTTTTAACCCCTTGCGCAAAAACAGCCGCTTCCCGTACTGCCCCTCCGCAAGCCGGCTTACGCTTTCTAAAAATTCCGCCAGCTTCTGCCCGGGCCTGCCCCGGTACATCAGGACATACGCCACAAAAAAACTAAAAACAGTAAACAAGACCAGCGTCACCCTGTTTGAAATATGTAAAAGCTGTAAGATCAAAACAAGGTTTATCATAAAAAAATTCCCGACAGCCAAATATGCCATAAAACGTATCGAAAACGTCCGATCCTTTAATTTCCGATAAAAAAGCGCCGCCGGAAGCGCCAATGCCATAACCGCATAAGCGATCGTAATCCCAAACATCTGCAATGCCGTCAAAGCCTGCATCGACAAACCGCATCACCTCCTTTTCCAAACTGTGGCCCAGCGCTATCCAAACGTACGAATCAGCTCCAGCGTCTCACTGTCAATGACTACCTCCGATTCTTTCAGCTCCTTCATCGTCTGGAAGAACTTTTCTCTCTGGTTCGAAGTAAAATAAAGCTTTAATTTACATGTAAAAGAAGATAATTCTTCTGGATACTGCTCCGCCGCCCGATCGCACCACATCTCCATGCGCTCGAAATCCTTCGTTTCCAAAAGACGCAGGCAGATCCATTCATAAAACTGGCTGGTCATTTTCCCCCTGTTTTTCTGAAACAGGCATTCCCCCGCCTGGGACATTTGCTGCACAAGCTTTTTTTGCTCAATCTGGGTAAACACCCTTTGCTCCAGCACCCGGTTCATATAAGGCAGCAGCTTTTCCTCGCACCCCGTGCCGCCGCCCTCTTCCTTTTCGATCTTTTGAAACGTCTTTTGAACATGGACGCGAAAATCGTTCAGCTGGTCCTGCAACACAGACGCCGCGTAGTGGGCGGTTTCCGAATCCTCGCTGTTTAACGCAAGCGCGATCGCCGCCAGGGAGCTTTGCACGTCCCCGCGGATCACGTTTAACATCAAAGAGCGCAGGCTGCTTTTATCGCTGACCGCCAACGCCTCTTCCACCGGCACGATGTCGCGCTCCCGCTCCTCGTCCGCCCGCACATTAGTGCGGACGCGGTCTTTGCTGAAAATGACGTCCGCAAGATCTACGTCTTTTCGAAAGACCGTGCGGTATAATAGCTGCCCCAGCAAAAAAAACGCAGGCCCCACCACCGGGCACAGCAGCATGATCACAAACCTTAAAACGCACGCCACCCGCTCTTCATTAAACGACTCCTCATCCTCTGCGTCCTGTTCGTCCTTTGCATCCTTTTCCTCCTGCGCGGCCGTAGTCGCCGCTTCCCGTTCCTCTTCGCCGGCTTCCTTAGCTTTTATCTTTTGCTCCCGCTTCAGCTCTTTCCCGGTCTTTTTTACCACCTTTTTTTCATAGTGTTTTTTACTGTAATAAACCTTATTGTCCAATGTGATATGGAACACAAGGCCCAAAACCAGATATACGACCGAGACGATCGTGCTTAACGCGATCAGGATGAAAAAAATAAGTAATTGGTTCATATCAGGTGTCCTCTTTGATCCAGCTGCGATACCCAACCTCCGCAAACCTTCGGATAACAAAATCCGCGTCCTTGTTTTCGGTATTGGACAGCAGCGCGTACAGGTTCCCATCCTCCAGCTTTCCAATATAGTCGGACTGGCGCATTAATTTCGCCAGAGCCGCAGCCGCCTCCTCCTGCCCCTCCGGCTCCACGTCAATCCTTAAGATCGCGCACTCCGTAAGGCTTTTGTTCCTCGCCCGCAAATACGCGGCAACCAGCTCCGTAAACGCGGAAGTCTCTAAGATCTTCGTCCCTTCAATATACCTCTGGTTTTCTAACGCTTCCAGATACCGGTTCGCCCGCACTACGGCGTTCTGTATCAGATAGCCGATAACGACAAGCATGTTTGCCTGGCTTAAGGTCATGCGCTCCCACGGAATGCCCCAAACCATCAAGATCAGCTGCATATCATCCTCTGAATAGATCGCGTCCGCCATCAGCGGATATTTTTCATCCATATTCCGGTTGATAAACACCCGTTTTTCCTTTAACGCCTCGTACATTTCCCCAAAAGACGTATAGTTCACGGAGTTTCCAAGCTCCCTCGCCTTTTTCGATGTCGCGGAAAACAATCTCGCATAAGAGCGGTTCGCGACGGAATAGATCGCAACGTCCCTGCTCCCGATCAATTTCGATAAAATCTCCGCCGCGTAAAACAGCACCTCCGACGGGTCGTACTGGTCTAAGGACGAAGTGATCTCATAAATTTTACCGAAACTGTCATTTTGGTTGACAATCTGAACCTCCAGCCCGTTTTTCAAACGGACGTTGCTCGTATTGATGTCTTGAATGTCGTCCAGCTGCCCGGATAAGTAATGCATCTCCCGCTCGTTTTCATCCCGTATGGACTTTAACTGGTCTTTCATATAGCCGACTACCAGCCCCAAAATAAAAAGCTGGGCGATCCAGACATACGTATTATAATCCAGCAAAACCTCTAAGCCGCTGCGCTCATACATCTGGCGGAAGCAATAGCCGCCGACTGCAAGCACCGCAGAAAACGTCGCCTGCTGCTGCCCGTGTATGATCGCAAACAGCAAAACATAAAGCAGGTAAAAGTCCAGGTTCGCAAAATACTGGCTGCCCACCGAACGGTTATTCAGCATAAAAAACGGGATAAAGCAAACCAGGTTTTCGATAAACGGGATGGATGCGCGCAAAATATGGAGCAGGTTTTGCTTTACCCTCCCCGCCGCCCCTTTCCCTGCGTCCCCGTCTTTCATATAATCGCTGCTGCGGCGTTTGATATGCTTTGCCATCGCCGCTGCTGTCTGCTCCGGCTTATGAAAAATCTTCATGCCAAATTCGTCCGCAAACGCCCGGCTGGAAAGCACTACGCGGTATTCCGTCCCCACCGTGTTATTGACGATCGACACATTCCCGCCCATTTCCTTTTGCACAAGCTTGGCTAAGTCCATTTCCGAAATCGCCTGCTCCGAGGAAATATGGTACAGCTCCTGCTTTAGCGCGCTTGCGCGGATGATCTTATATAAAAACTCCACCGCATCGTCCTGGTGCAGCATGGAAAACACCTTGTTGGCGTTTGCCTGTATCTGCCCGGTGCGAAGCGCGGACACGCACATATCCGCGCAAAGGTTGTCCCGCAGCCTCATTCCCCGAAGCCGCTCCTTATAAGGAATCCCGTATAAATGATCGAGCCTTAGCACGACCGCGTCAAGCCCCATCGTTTTATGGTAATTCCTGCATATGTCCTCCCCCTGGACGAGCGCCATGCTGCGAAACGTCAACGCCGTGGTCTGCGCGTCCTCCGCGATATTTCCGGGAAAATTTTGCGAAAACACTTCCTCGCTGGATAAAAATACCATCCTTCCCTTTTTCAACGTCGCAAATGTAGACATGATGTTTTGTAGTCCCGCCAAAAAACGCACGGAATCCTTCCTCGGGTCGTTCCAGTAAAAATTGGAGTCATACGCCCCCGTAAAAACAACCGCGTCAGGGTTTACGCTGTCAAAAATCTCCTTTAGGCAATCCGCGTCATATGGGAAATTGTATTTTTCATATACGTTTTTATAAGATTCATGCACCTGCCTGCTTCCCGTCAGCACGAAGCATCGGTGGCCTTCCTTATTCAATTTATTTAAAATGGCATTCATAAAATCACTGCTGCCGCCGATCAATAATACGTCCATCTATCGAAATCCCCTGTTGTCTTAATTGTTCCAAAAACTGCATGACATCTTCCAAAACCGCTTCTTTTTCCACCCCGTACCCTTTGGCAAATTCCTCTACGGCCCGCTCAATGGAATCGCTTTTTTGCAAAAGCTCCCAGATCGCGGCTCCTGTTTCATTTAATGGAACCGGCTTTTTATAATCCAATCCCTTTTGGCCCATATCAAGCAGCCAATATCTTCCGGCCGCTTTCCTGACCTGATAATTTTTACCCATAAGCGCTCCTATTGATTTTATCCTTTTATCCAGACCTTGATCTTATGCGCGATCTTTCCGATCGGTTCTCGAAATCGCAGCGCCCGCACCCATACAAAGCTATAGAGCGCATATGCCGGATGCGTGACCGCCGTTTTTTTCCCTTTTCTTATAAACGCCGTCATGATCCCCCGCATTTGCCGATAGGCAAGCGGCCCTTCCACCTTCGACTGGTTGTCTCCCACCAGATAAAAGCCGTCGGCTCCTACCTTCCAGATGCGGTGCAGCACAAGGATGCTCCCTTCCCTGCGGTATAAGACCACGTCCCCTCTTTTTAATTTTCTTTTCCCGGCCTCCGGCAGCGGGCTTATGATGACTTCATCCCGTCCCGGCACAAATAACGGATACATGCTGTACCCTTTCGGCTCAATCTGGATCGCGTATCCGTCAGACAAAAGCGTTTCTATATCCTGCATAAAGCGTCCCTTTGTTTTTTAGTCAATTGTAGTTTAGTTTGCGGTCTTCTTTTCCAATAAATATAGTAGCATCTTTTGCTAAAAAATGCTATAATAAAAGCAAGATTTTAGTGACTTATTAACAAAAACAGCATTTTACACTTTTTTTAGAGAAAAAAGGAGAAAAACATGTCAAAAATTTACAAAATTACGAGGTGAACAAGATGCAGATCGATCCAACCTATTCCCTGCACCAGATTGCAGGCGCCCCTTACCTGCTCCCGCATGGACAGGGCGTTGCCGACGGAAAACGCGGCATCCGTTTAAATGAAACCGGGCTGTTTTTATGGAACGCCTTACAAAAGGAGCCGGACGAGGAAGCCGTCCTGAAAGCCTTCTACGCCAGATACGATGCCGCTTTAGAAGATCATGCGCAGCTAAAGCAGGATTTTGAGCAGTTTTTAAATCAGCTTTTGGCAATTGGAATCTTAAAAAAAGAACCTGCGGAAAATAAAAATCAGACAGACTTTTCCATGCGGCTTGGGAAGCTGCAACTATGCATCAAAGCCCCGTTTGACGCGATCCCGCCGGAATTTTTGCCGTTTCAAAGCAAACAAAAAAAGAACGCGGACTTAACGATAGAATTAACCGCCGGCGTTCCTGTCCGATTTAACTTAGAAAAAAATGAGAATCTAAGCCTTCTGATACAGCACAGCCAGCTTTGCGTTTCTGAAATGCAAAATTATTTTCTTTTGGAATTTCCGCAGGCTCCGCAATTATCTTACGCCTTGTTAAAAAAAGACGGCTCACGCGCATGGGTTTACCATACGCCGCCCTATACAAAGGCGTTTGTCTGCGATTTTTTCCATGCCGTGCGCATCCTGTTTTTATACACGGCGCAGCTGCACGGGCTGTTTGCGATGCACTCCGCGTCGATTTTATACCAAAACAAAGCCTGGCTGTTTTCCGGACATTCCGGGATGGGGAAATCTACCCATACAAACTTATGGAAGAAGCTTTATGGAGTTAAGATATTAAATGGAGATTTGAATTTAATCTGTATCGAGGACGGTTCTCCCCTAATTTATGGAATGCCCTGGTGCGGCACCTCGCAGATCTCGGATGCGGATACCCATCCCCTTGGCGGCGTTATCCTGCTTGGACGAAGCGCGGGAGAGGAATGCATTCCGCTTTCCAATGAGGAGCAGATCTCACTCTGCTCCCAGCGGCTGATCTCTCCAGCCTGGACAGCGGAACTTTTGCAGCGCAACCTGGATTTTACGGCAGAGCTTGTTCAAAAGATTTCCGTCTGTACGCTAAAATGCACGAAAGAGGAAAGCGCGGCAAGGGCGGCGAAACTCTGGGTGGATAAACAGATTTTATAAATCATCAAAAATCATGCATCATCCGGTCAACCTCCCCTTCCTCTAACACGACGCAGCGCTTTTCCCGTATCGCATACACCCGGCTGCAAACTCCAAGCACCGTGGGGCGGTGGGTCGTAACGATGCAGGTCCTAGGATAGCCGTCCTGCATAATGTGCCTAAGCACCCGCCGCTCCGTCGCCACATCCAGCGCCGAAGTCGCCTCGTCTAAGAGTAAGAGCGGCGATTTTCGAAGCAGCGCCCTGGCTATGGACAGCCTTTGCGCCTGCCCCTCGGAAAAGCCGCCGCCGCGCTCCTTGATCTCACTGTGGATGCCGTCTGGAAGCTTCGAGACAAACTCCCAGGCGCAGGCCAGCTTTAACACTTCAACGATCTCTTCCTCCGTACAGTCCGGCTTTACATTGCGCATATTTTCCGCGATCGTCCCGGAAAACATCGTATTCCCCTGCGGCACATAGGAAAAAAGCTGCCTGGACGCCGGGGACATCGCGACTTCGCCGTTTTCCCCATAAAGCGTGGCGCATCCTTCCTGTATCGGCATCAGAGACAGCAAAAGCCGAAGCATTGTCGTTTTCCCTTCCCCGGAAGGCCCCACAAGCGCGACGATTTCATGGGGATGCGCTTCCATACAGGCATGGGAAAACACCTCTGTCCCGGTATGGTAAGTATAGGCAATGTCCTTTAGCTTTAAATGAATGCCTGTTTCTTTATTTTTTTGATGAAATTCCTTTACTTTTTCCACATCGCTGTAATCTTCTCTTGGCATTTCGACGATATCCATCAGCCTGCCCGCCGAAGTCGTAAGCGAGATCGCGCTTGGAACCAACGAAGTCAGGTTATGCAGCGCGCCTGTGAGCGTGCTTGACAGGTTTAAAAACATCGTCATCGTGCCATAGCTGATTACGCCGCTCCAAACCCGGTAAATGCCCCATCCATAGCAGGCATAGGAAACCATCATCCCAACGATCGTTAAGATCAGCGACGTTCCAACTGACATTTTCTGAAAATCCAGCTTCATTTTAATATAATCCTTTTGCAGCTGCTTTAACCGCTCCACATAAAACCGAATCAGGTCAAACGCCTTGATCGTCTGGATATTGGAAAACGCCTCCTGGTTAAAGCCGGACATCCTGGCGCTCATCTGGGCGCTGCGCTTATTATTTCTGACCATGCGCCCCAGCAGCGTCTTTGACATGATCAAAGAAACCGGCATTCCCAAAAACGCAAATACCGCAAACGTCCAGTCGTAATACATGACAACCGCAAACGCGCTGATAAACCGGAAGCAGTAGATCAGCGCATTCGGGATAAAATTTAAAACGCCGTCGGAAATCTGCGTCGCATCTCCGCTCCAACGTGTCAGCAAGTCCCCCGTATGATAATTGGTCAAAGATTCCCAGTCCGTTACAAGTATTTTGGAAAAGATGTCTGATTTTATCTCAGCGTCCACCCGCATACTGATCCAGCTGGAGGCATAGCTGGACACCATGTTTACAAGGTAATTTCCGATATTCAACCCCATCATAACGCAAAACATCCGTACGATCCGGCCCGTCTGATGTCCCGTGATCATATCCACCAGATCTTTGGAAACGACGCTGGAGCCTAAAGACACGACCGTGCCAAATATGCCAAGGCACGTATAAAAGATCATCGCAAACCAATATTTGCGCGCATACTGGTAAATCCATTTCGTCTGTCGCCACATTTCCTGTAGCCTGCCTGCTTTGATGCGGTTTATGTAAAATACGATTCTTTCTTTCATAATTTATCCTTATTTGCGCAATCTTCCTTCGGACATGCGCACAAAAAACATAGACATAGAAAAACGCCCAATGAAATTTCTTTCCATGAGCGCTTTGCTTTTCTTTTTGATTTTTCGAATGATCTAAAACCTATGTAGGAAGCCAATGCACTAATGCTGCCCGCAATCCCGATTGCAGTGCAAAACGCAGCCGACAACCTCTAATCCTGAATCTGATTTCACTTCTAAATCGCCCAGGCCGATATGGTCAACCTGATTATTATGATACGAATAAGAGATATTTAGCGTAGACGTGCCATCCCCGCCAGATAAGGTTCCAGCCGACTTCACATACGTGACAGGCTGGTTAAAGGTGATATCCAAAACCTGCTTGCCGGAATGATGTTTGTCTGACGCATTATGGTCCGCATCCACCTGGAGCACATAAGTTTTTCGCCCTGTCTCCGGCCATTGATGTATTCTCGCCTTCACCGTATAGCAATCGGTGCCGTCTGCGCCGCTTGCCGCATAAATCCCTTCCGTAATGCCCGCATTTAACACTACAATTGGTTTTACATATGATTTTGTCATGTAATTAAATCTCCTCTCAAAAATACGCCCCGTGTTGTCTGTTTCTGTTGCAAAAATCTGATGAAAAATGCCTAACGCCGCGATAGCGCAGCTCGAAACTACTGATTAATATTATACTAACAATTATCCGACTGGCTGTCAATGGAAAACCGGCATTTTTATTACGATTTTGTTACAGTTTGACTCCCGTAAAAATCAAGCGCCGCTTCCACAAATCCGCGAAACAGCGGATGCGGGCGGTTTGGACGGGATTTCAGCTCTGGATGCGCCTGCGTCGCCAAAAACCACGGATGGTCTTTCACCTCGATCATTTCCACGATCCGTCTATCCGGCGAAAGCCCGGACAAGAGCATACCATGCTCGGACAGAGCCGCGCGATAGTCGTTGTTCACCTCATACCGATGCCTGTGGCGCTCGTTCACCGTTTCCTCCCCATATAGCTCATAAGCTTTCGAGCTTTTGTCCAATACGCATGGATAAGAGCCTAAACGCAGCGTTCCGCCAATATCGCCGTTTTCATCCTGGTCCGGCATCAGCGCGATGACCGGATGCGTCGTCTTTGCGTCCAGCTCTATGCTGTGCGCGTCGTGCAGCATACACACGTGGCGCGCAAATTCAATGATCGCCACCTGCATCCCAAGACACAGCCCAAGATAAGGCACCTTACGCTCTCTGGCATACTGGGCGGCAAGTATTTTTCCATCCACGCCGCGGCTGCCAAACCCGCCCGGCACTAAAATCCCGCTGACGTCGCCTAAAAGCTCCTCTAACGTATCCGGCTTTAACAGCTCCGAGTCCACCCATTTGATATTTACCGTCGTGCGGCTTGGGATGCCCCCATGCTTTAACGCTTCCACAACGGAAATATAAGCGTCGTGCAGCTGCGTGTATTTTCCAACCAACGCCACCTGGACTTCTTTTTCCGGATTTCTTAGATTTTCAATCATTTCATTCCATTCGTCCAAATCCGGCTGCGGACAAGGCAGCTTTAAGCATTCGCAGGCTACCTTCGCCAGGTTTTCACGCTCCATGGCAAGGGGCGCTTCGTATAAATACTCCACGTCTAAATTTTGCAGCACATTCTTATTTGGAACGTTGCAAAACAACGCGATCTTATCCCGAATGCTCTGGTCTAACTCATGCTCACAGCGGCATACGATCACATCCGGCTGAATCCCCATTCCCTGCAATTCCTTTACGCTGGCCTGCGTCGGCTTCGTCTTTAATTCCCCGCTCGCTTTTAAGTACGGGATCAGCGTCACATGGATGATCATCGCGTTTTCATGCCCGACCTCATGCTGGAACTGGCGGATGGATTCTAAAAACGGCTGGCTTTCAATATCCCCCACCGTGCCTCCGACCTCAATGATCGCAATGTGCGTATCCGGCGAAGAAAAGTTTCGATAAAACCTGCTTTTGATCTCATTTGTAATATGCGGGATCACCTGCACCGTGCCGCCGCCGTAATCGCCCCGGCGTTCCTTTTGCAATACCGACCAGTATATCTTACCAGTTGTGACATTTGAATTTTTCGTAAGGCTTTCATCAATAAACCGCTCATAATGCCCTAAATCCAAATCCGTTTCCGCGCCATCGTCTGTCACAAATACCTCTCCATGCTGGATAGGGTTCATAGTTCCCGGGTCCATATTGATATAAGGGTCAAATTTCTGCATCGTAACCTTGTATCCACGCGCTTTTAAAAGCCTCCCTAACGATGCGGCTGTAATCCCTTTTCCAAGGCCGGATACAACCCCTCCGGTGACAAAGACATATTTTACTGGCATAATTTTCCTCCTCGCTGATTATCCTACAGTCCGCCCCCTGGCTTTTGTAGATTTTATTTTTTTTGCGGCCTGTTGTAAAACCGCATCTGTTCGTCTGCGTCATTTGCAAGCTTAAGCGTCTCAAACCCGCCCTGCACACCGTATAACGCACGGTTGCATTCCGGACACAAGCTGCCAAACTGGATCTGTTTCCCACAATTTTCACAATGCAGATTTTTAATCCTCTGCGCGATCTCTTTATATTCCAGCCTGCCTTCCCGGATCCATCTTTTCACCTGCCGAAGCGGAAGCCCAAAAGCCTCTGCCAGCTGAAACTCGTTGACATCGTGCTCTCTGACATACTCGCGGATTTCCCGAAACTGCATGCTCTCCTGACATGCCGCGCACAGCTCAAATTCACAGTCTTCTGCCAGCGGCCGGTGGCACCAGGCACAAAATTTACTGTTCCCACCAAATAATCTTCCTTCGTTGCCCATACGGTCCCCCCTATCCTTTCGACAATCGCCTCTACTTTCTATTAATTGTACACGGATTAGCGCTAAAATTCAAGTGAAAAAATCCCAGAAGCAACGCCCTGGGATTTTTCGAGGAGTTTAGTTATGAAAATGTCTATCTATATAAAGGAAATAATTTTTAGTCGAAGCTGGCGGCCAGGCGCGCGCCCTTAGCCGACCGTCAACTTCATTTGATAAAAAGATTATATCGGCTATTTGTGTATAAACTGTGTCACATCTCTAAAAAAAAGATAAAGTAATTCTTAATATTCCCTGTTTTTTAAAAGCTCTGCCGTCACAATCTCCATCCGCTTTAAGCCCGCCGAAGTAAACAGATATTTTGGCTCCTCCTCGCAGGTAAAGCAAGCCGTTTCCATATAATTTTCCTTTTTTAATATCATCCCACCCGACTCAAGCTCCTCGATCGCCTCCCGCGCCAGAACCGCTAAATCAAAATCCGACGCGCATCCAAAGTCCGCCTGGATCTTCCCCTGCTCTACCGCATCTAAGCCATCTTTCGTCCCATCAAAGGAAAGGATCGTCATCCCTCCCTCTTTCCCGTACGCCACGCCAGCTTCATCCAAGGCCGCCATCGCTCCATACGCCATGCTCTCATTTTGGCAGATCAAAACATCCAGCTCCAGATTTTTGTCCGAATCCAGATTTAGATACGCGTCCAAATATTTTTCCATTGCAAGTCTGCCCCCGCGCTCTGTAAAGCCGCCGCTTTCACCCGAAATAAGCCGCCAGCTTTCATTTTGCCCAAAATAATCTAAGAACCCCTGCATACGCAAAAGCTGGGGGGAAGACCCCATTGTCCCAAAAATCACCGCAATCCGTAACGGCGCATCGCCCTGTCTCTTCCTGCCCAAATGGCTTTTTAGCCAGATTCCGGCGCATTCCCCTTCCAGTTCATAATCCGGCCCAAACCACGCCTCGTAATATTTCCCATCGCAGTCCACCCTGCCGCCAAGCAAAAAAACCGGTATTTTCGCATGATACGCTTCTTTTAAAGCCGCAGTCCAGCCTGACTCGACTACTGGATTGAGCAAAATATAATCCACTTTATCTTTGATAAAACCACGCACCGCATCCACCTGCGCTTTGTGGTCGTTATCCGCGTCTATAAAATACAGGCGGTATCCGTTTTCGTCGCGAAACGCTTCCTTACAGCGCTTTGTCTGCGCCAAAAGCCAGTCCGAGCCATGCCCCGCCTGCGCAAAGCCTACTGTCACAGGCTTTTTGGGCAAAAGCTCCTGCGCCTTTCTTGCGACGGCGTCTTCTAAGTCATCTTTTTCTTTCCCGTTTTCGCCTTTTTGACCGCCAGCTCCAAAACCAGTTTCTTCCTTATTTAATGGCTCATTTACAGATCCATTTTTATTGGAACCGATTTTAAGATCCAGCTTTCCCGTTCCCGCGCCCCAGGCTATGCATGCTATGACAAGCGCCAGACATGCCGCAAGGCAAAGCAGGCGCATTTTTCTTTTTTCATCCATCTGACAAATCCCGCTCTCTTTACACAACAAATACAAACTGCTATAATCACTTTATAATATTTTACATACAAAGGAAAGGAGTTTTTATGAAACCAAAGAAATTTATCAATGAATTTCGAGAGTTTATTTCCCGTGGGAATGTGATGGATATGGCGGTCGGCGTGTTGATCGGCGGCGCGTTTTCTTCCATCGTCACTTCCCTGACGGAGGATGTGATCTCTCCCATCCTCGGTCTGTTCGGAGGTATGAACTTTGACCAGCTTTCGGTAAATATTTTAGGGGAAGTTACTTTAAATTACGGAAAATTTATTACTGCCGTCGTAAATTTCCTGTTAATGGCGTTTATTATTTTCCTGATGTTAAAAGGGCTGAACGCTTTGCAGGAAAAAGCGGCGAAGCTTGCAAGACTAAACGCGGAAACCGAAGCCGCTAAGGAGCCGGAGCCTACGACAAAGACCTGCCCATACTGCATGATGGAAATCCCTATCGGCGCGACACGCTGCGGACATTGCACTTCTTTATTAGAATTGGAATCAGAGGCGGCGCTTGAAAATGGGCAAGTGTGTGAACAAGCCTAAGCATTTCAAGGCCGGAAACCTGTGTCAGTGAGCGGCAGCCGCCTGCCACAATCCCCTTCGGATCATGGACTAAGCAGAAACCCCTGTTTTTCAAGGTTTTTCTAACTTAGTCCAATTAT
>CANDMI010000047.1 GCA_947385775.1 uncultured Eubacterium sp.
GGGGACTTTTCTTATCATTGCGTTAAATGTGTTTGCGCATTTGAATCTAAAATCCGCGAACGCGCAGACAAAGATCATTAACCTGACGACAAATTTTACGTCCCTTATCGTATTCATCGCAAATGGGCAGATCGTATGGAAGCTTGGACTTGCGGCGATGGCATGTGGCATCGCGGGCAATTATATCGGATCTTTTCTGGCTCTTCGCAAGGGAAGCAAGATCACAAGGCCGGTCATTTTGGCGGTATTGGCGCTGCTATGCATCAAAATGGCGCTATTATAAAATAAGATTCGGATAAAATCAGATCAGGATAAAAACAGATTCGGATAAAATCAGAAGGAAATAAAATATGAAAGCAATACTATTTGATGTAGACGATACGTTATACGACCTGTCAGAGCCGTTTTGTAAAGCATACACAGAGCTGTTTGGGCAGGAGGAGGAAGCGTTGTTGCAAAAAATCTTTCGTTCCAGCAGGAAATACAGCGACGAAGTGTACAACAAAGCGTTGGCCGGGGAAATTACAATGGAAGAGATGTATATTTACCGCGTGCAAAACGCGCTTTTGGATTATAAGAAACAAATAACCGATAAAAAAGCTCTGGAATTTCAAAGCATATACGAAAAATACCAATTTCAGATTGCTTTAAGTAAGACAATGGGCGAGCTTTTAATGGAATGCGCCAAACATTGGACGCTTGGCGTGATTACAAACGGCCCTGCAAAGCACCAGTGGGATAAGGTTTATACGCTGGGGCTTACGCGGTACATACCAAAAGAGCATATCTTTGTTTCCGGCGAACTGGGATTTTCAAAGCCGCAAAAGGAGATTTTTATTTATGCCTGTGAGCGGATCGGCGCTCCTGTGGAAGAAGCGTGCTTTGTCGGGGATTCGATTTATAATGACATTATGGGCTCTAAAAACGCGGGGTTAAAGGCGGTCTGGTTTCATCGCAGGCAGGCGGATAACCTTAGCTTAAACGGCGCTTTGCCGGATTGGGAGGCAAAGAGCGAGGAAGAGCTTCGCCATGTGTTGATGCAGCTTAAAAAATAGACAAACAGCGTCTTGCAGCCACATTTTAATTTGGAGCAATCGACAAAACATAATTTTGGCAAAGCCTAAGGCATTTGCTAAAATGAAAAAATAATGGGAAAAACAGCAAAAAATTCTTGCATAATAGCTAATTTTGGTGTAACATATAACCATAATCATATTGGACGCCGGGAGAAGATGAGAGCGGGGCTAATCCAACGGATAACGTTGTGTATTAGTTGTGCTCTTTTTTGCAAATTTGGGCTACAGCATGCAAAAGGAGACGCAGGAGAAAATGTCATTTCGGGAGATTCTTGAGGATACGCCGATCATCGCAGCGATAAAGGATATGGACGGGTTGGAAAAATGCCTTGCCACGGATATCAAAGTCGTATTTATTTTATATGGGGATATTTGCAATATCAGTACGATCGTAAAGCGGATTAAGGACGCCGGTAAAATTGCGATGGTGCATATGGAGCTTGTAAACGGCATCAGCGGCAAGGACATCGCCTTAGACTTTATCAAGCAGTTTACTCAAGCGGACGGCATTATCACGACGAAAAACACGCTGATAAAATACGCAAGACAGCTGGGCCTTTATACGGTTCACCGCTATTTTGTCATGGATTCCATGGCGCTTTCCAACATCGAAAAACAGGCTGGCGCATACCAGCCGGATGTGGTGGAAGTTATGCCAGGCATTATGCCAGGCATGATCAAAAAGGTCAAAAGCATCAGCAAGGCGCCAGTCATCGCAGGCGGTTTGATCGCGACAAGGCAGGATGTGATGACGGCGTTAGACAGCGGCGCGATTTCCATATCAGCCACCAGCTATGACGTATGGCGGCTATAAATGCCAAATGACGCATATTTATCAAAATTATCACAAGCCAGCGCCAATATGAAATGGCAGTCTGCATTTTCAGGCTGAAAAATAAAAAGGGGGGATTTACACAATGAAAAAATTTATAAACGCGCCAGAACAGGTAGAAGACCAGATGATACAGGGCATGGTAAAGGCTTATCCGCAATATTTGCGTAAGCTGGACTGCGGCAATGTGGTTGTGCGCAGCAATAAAAAAGAGGGCAAGGTGGCGTTAATCAGCGGCGGCGGCAGCGGGCATGAGCCGGCGCATGGAGGCTATGTAGGAGAAGGCATGTTAGACGCTGCGGTTGCGGGAGCGGTATTCACCTCCCCAACGCCGGACCAGGTGTATGAAGGGATCAAGGCGATCGCTACGGATGCCGGGGTGTTAATGGTCATTAAAAACTACACCGGGGACGTTATGAATTTTGAAATGGCCGCGGAAATGGCGCAGGCGGACGGCATTGCCGTAAAGCAGGTGGTCGTAAATGACGACGTTGCGGTAAAGGACAGCTTATATACGGTAGGAAGGCGCGGCGTTGCGGGCACGATATTTGTGCATAAGATCGCGGGCGCGCTGGCGGAAACCGGAGCGGATTTGGACGCGGTTACGGATGTTGCGCAAAAGGTCATCGACAATGTGCGCACGATGGGCGCGGCGATCCGTCCATGCACGGTTCCGGCGGCTGGAAAACCGGGCTTTGAGCTTGGCGAAGATGAAATGGAAGTCGGCATCGGCATCCATGGCGAGCCTGGCACGCATCGGGAAAAAATAAAACCGGCGGATGAGATCGTGGATATGCTCTTAGAGCAGATTTTAGCGGACATTGACTATTCCGGCTCGGAAGTGGCGGTCATGGTAAACAGCGCGGGCGCGACTCCTTTGATGGAGCTATACATTATTTATAACCGCGTGGCGGATGTGCTGGCGCAAAAAGGCATTTCGGTTTACAAGGCTTTGGTAGGGGAATATATGACTTCGATTGAAATGGAAGGTTTTTCGATCTCTTTATTAAAGCTGGACGACCAATTAAAAGGGCTGTTGGACGCGGGCGCGGATACGCCGGCTTTTAAGGCATAAAAAGCATAAAATAAGTTTGACGGGCGGCAGAGAGTGAACAGGAAGGCAAGTGGCGGATATGAATACGGAAAAGTTGATTCAGGCGATTCATAAGATCGCAGAAAAAATGGAAGCGGAAAAGGATTTTTTGACGGAATTGGACAATGTCATAGGCGACGGCGACCACGGCATTAACCTGGCAAGAGGGTTTGGCGAGGTGGAAAAAAAGCTTTCCGACCTTGCGGAAAAAGAGCCATCCGACGTTTTAAAAAGCGTGGGAATGACCCTTGTGTCCACTGTAGGCGGAGCGTCCGGCCCGTTGTATGGGACTGGATTTATGAAGCTTGGGATGTCCTTAAAAGGAAAAGCGGAAATTGGCATGCCCGACTTTTTAGAAGCGTTTCAGGCGGCGATCGAAGGGATACAGGCGCGCGGAAAATCCACAAAGGGCGAAAAGACCATGCTGGATGCGATGATCCCTGCAAAAGAAGCGATGCAGGAAAGCTGGGGCGGGACACAGGATGTGAAAGCGGCGTTTGCGGCAGGCGTAAAAGCGGCGTACGACGGCGTGGAATACACAAAGACGATCGCGGCCACAAAAGGGCGCGCAAGCTATTTAGGAGAACGCAGCATCGGACACCAGGACCCGGGAGCCACTTCTTTTACCATGATGTTGGAAATAATTGGAGGAATGGCATAAATGGTTGGTTTTGTAATTGTCTCCCATAGCGACAAGCTGGCGCAGGGAGTTGTGGATTTGGCTGGCATGATGGCAAAGGACGCTCCGATCGCGGCGGCGGGAGGACTTTTAGACGGCGGCTTTGGCACCAGCTTTGAAAAGATCCAAAGTGCGGTGGAAAGCGTATATTCGCCGGATGGCGTGATCCTTTTGATGGATATGGGCAGCGCGGTCATGACCGCGGAGATGGTCGTAGAATCCATGGAGGATAAAAAAGTGCGACTTGCGGACTGCCCGCTTGCGGAAGGGGCGGTAACCGGCACGGTGGACGCCGCCATGGGCATGAGCCTAGAAGAGATCATGGAGGATCTAGCTCAGGTCGCGTCGCAAAAAAAACTGGAATAAAGATTTGCCTGCGGGCATATTTGACAGGGAATATGTCCGCAGGGAGAAATGATAAAACGGAAAATGGAACATAAAAGAGAAATACACGGATAGGAGAGTATATTATGTATGATGTATGTATCATAGGCGCAGGCGTATCCGGATGCTCGATCGCAAGGGAATTGTCCCGGTACCAGGTAAATGCCTGTGTCATTGAAAAGTGTGAGGACGTATGCTGCGGCACATCCAAAGCAAACAGCGCGATCGTCCATGCGGGCTTTGACGCGGCGGAAGGCTCTTTAATGGCGAAAATGAACGTGCTTGGAAATGAAATGATGGATGCGCTTTCCAAAGAGCTGGATTTTCCATTCAAACGCAACGGCTCCCTTGTCGTATGCTTGGATGAAAAAGACCTGCCGGGGTTGCAGGAGCTTTATGACAGAGGCGTGAAAAACGGGGTAAAGGATTTACAGATTTTATCCAGAGAAGAAGCGGTAAAAATGGAGCCGAACTTATCCGACAACGTAGCTGGCGCATTATACGCGCCGACAGGCGGGATCGTATGCCCGTTTAATATGACCATCGCCTTGGCGGAAAACGCGAATACAAACGGAGTGGAGTTTAAATTCGACACATTGGTAAAAGGCATACAAAAAGCGGACGGTCATTTTATCATTGAAACAGACCAGGGAAACATCGAAAGCCGTTACGTTGTAAACGCGGCAGGCGTTTATGCGGATGAAATCCACAACATGGTAAGCGAGAAAAAGATTAAGATCACCGCAAGGCGAGGCGACTACTGCCTGTTAGACCGAAGCGTTGGCGGACATGTATCGCATACGGTATTTATGCTGCCTACGAAAATGGGAAAAGGCGTGCTTGTAACGCCTACGGTACATGGCAATCTGCTTGTTGGGCCTACGGCGGTGGATATCGAAAATAAAGAAGGCACGAATACGACAAAAGAAGGCTTAGACGAGCTTATTAACAAAGCTGGCCTTACGGTAAAGGATCTGCCGATGCGACAGGTCATCACCTCCTTTTCCGGACTGCGCGCCCATGAGGACGCTCATGAATTTATCATCGGCGAAGCGGAGGACGCAAAGCAGTTTATCGATGTAGCGGGGATTGAATCGCCAGGGCTTTCCAGCGCGCCTGCCATTGGCGTTATGGTGGCGGATATGTTGCGCGACAAAATGGGGCTGGAAAAGAAAGCGGATTTCGTCGCGGAGCGAAAAGGCATTCTAAACCCGGCTGAATTAACCCTTGAGCAGCGCAATGAGCTGATCAAAAAGAACCCGGCGTACGGCACGGTGATCTGCCGCTGTGAATCCGTGACAGAAGGCGAGATCATCGACGCGATCCACAGGCCGATCGGCGCAAAATCCTTGGACGGCGTAAAACGGCGCACGCGCGCTGGCATGGGCAGGTGCCAGGCTGGATTTTGCAGCCCAAGGACGATGGAAATACTTGAGCGGGAGCTGCATATGGGCATGGAGGATATCACAAAATCCGGCGGAAGCTCAAAGATTGTGACAGGTCGCACAAAGGAGGAGAAAAGTCTATGAAATCATATGATATCGTTATTATAGGCGGAGGCCCTGCGGGGCTTGCGGCAGCTGCGTCTGCAAAAAAAGCCGGAGCGGACAGCATCCTGATACTGGAGCGTGACAAAGAGCTGGGCGGCATTTTAAACCAGTGCATCCACAATGGGTTTGGTTTACATACATTTAAAGAAGAACTGACCGGGCCGGAGTATGCCGGAAGGTTTATCGACATCGTAAAAGAGCTGGACATTGAATATGAATTAAACACAATGGTTATGGACATTTCTCCGGAAAAAGTCGTAACGGCGATGAACCGCACAGACGGCATGTTCCAGATCCAGGCAAAGGCGGTCATCTTAGCAATGGGATGCAGGGAGCGCTCCAGAGGCGCGCTGAACATTCCAGGATACCGTCCGGCAGGCATTTTCTCCGCTGGCACCGCGCAGCGGCTTGTAAATATGGAAGGCTATATGCCAGGCAAGGAAGTGGTCATCTTAGGCTCCGGCGATATCGGGCTTATCATGGCAAGGCGCATGACGCTGGAAGGCGCGAAGGTCAAGGTTGTGGCGGAACTGATGCCGTATTCCGGCGGTTTAAAAAGAAATATCGTACAGTGCTTAAACGATTATGGCATCCCGTTAAAGCTAAGCCATACCGTAGTGGATATCCGTGGAAAAGAAAGGCTGGAAGGGATTACGCTTGCGCAGGTGGATGAAAAAAGCAAGCCGATCCCTGGCACAGAAGAGGACTATGACTGCGACACGCTGCTGTTATCCGTAGGGCTGATCCCGGAAAACGAGCTTTCTTCCGGCATGGGCGTAGAAATGGACCGTGTAACGTCCGGCCCGGTTGTAAACGAAAGTCTGGAAACAAACATCCCTGGCGTATTTGCCTGCGGGAACGTGCTGCATGTGCATGACCTGGTGGATTATGTGTCTGAAGAAGCAGGCAGGGCAGGCGCAAACGCCGCTAAATATGTCAAAGGCGAGCTTGCGCAAAGCGGTAAGGAGATCAAGCTGATCGCGACGGAGGGAGCGCGTTACACCGTGCCGCGCCACATTGACATAAACAAGATGGAAGATTTACTGACTGTGCGATTCCGCGTCGGCGCAGTATACAAGGATTCTTTCATCAGCGTTTATTACAACGATGAACGCGTGATGCACCGGAAAAAACAAGTCATGGCTCCAGGTGAGATGGAAGAGATCGTATTGCAGAAGAAAAAACTTGCAGCATACCCGGATCTGGAGAGCATTACCGTAAAAATTGAAAAGGAGTGATGTGGCATGGAAAAGAAAGAATTGATTTGCATCGGCTGCCCAATGGGATGCCCTCTTACCGTTACGATGGAAAATGGAGCGGTCACAGAGGTTACGGGCAATACATGTCCAAAAGGGGATGCCTACGCGAGGAAGGAAGTGACGGACCCTACCCGTATCGTCACCTCCACAGTGAAGGTGGAAGGCGGCGACAAGCCATTTGTTTCCGTAAAGACAAAAGAAGATATTCCAAAAGGGAAAATCTTCGACTGTATGGCGCAGATTAATCAGATCATAGCAAAAGCGCCAGTCGCAATCGGCGACGTGCTGTTAGAAAACGTTGCGGGCACCGGAGTGTCGATCGTTGCGACGAAAGCGGCGGATGTAAGATAACCGTCTGTCGATTTATTGTATAAAAAACGCCAAAAGCTGGAATGCAAAGCGTGCGCTTTGTCTGGCTTTTGGCGTTTTTCATTGATTTTTTCCCTATTTTCAACTATAATAAAGCTGTTGGCCAAATGGCGCGGAAAATAAGGAGGGAGCTGGAATGAAATTTCTGAAAAAGCAAAAATTGGCTGCGCGGATCAGCATTCTGACATCCATTATCACGATAGCGGGGCTGCTTGCTTTGTGGGGCATTGTTTCGCATAATGTCTCCTCCACGGTAAGGACCAATATTACGAATCAAATGACGGACGCTGTGAAATCCCGAGCGGCCATAATCAATAATTATGTGGCTTCGGCGGAAGAATATATGTCCGCGTTCGCCCTTAGCCGCGAAGTCAGAGAGGTTTTGCGGGAGCCTAAAAATCCAAAGCTGGTGCGCCGGGCGCAAAAATACACGGAAAAATTTGCGGCGGTCAAGGGCGTTTTTGAAGGCTTATACATCGCTTCGCCGGACACCTGCGTTTTGACCCATACTTCAAAGGAGGCGGTCGGCATGGTCACGCGTCCGGGGGATAGCCTTGCGCCGTTTCAGGAAACGATACTGGCAAAGCCCAAGCTTACCAACCTTGGCATTATGAAATCGCCTGGCACCGGGGCTATGATCCTTTCAATGTACTGCCCGATCTTTGAAAAAAATAAATGCATTGGATATGTGGGAGCGGGCGTTTACGCCGATAACCTGATGGACGCTTTGTTAGAGCTGGATATCCAGGGGCTTCCAAACAGCGAATACGTGTTTATCAACGTGGAAACCGGCGTTTATCTCTATCATCAAAAGGAAGAGCTGTTAAATACGGAAACTACAGACTCAGGCTATCTGGAGATTCGAAAGCGCGTGCAGTCTGAAAAAAGCGAGCAGCCTGGAACCTACACCTATCAGGATGAAAACGGAATGGAGCAGCTTGTGGTCTATCAATATCTGGCGGACCGGGATTGGCTGTTTATGGTAAGGGACAATACGAGGGAAGTTTATCGCATCGTTTCCGATATCAGGCTGAAAGTAGGGCTTATTTGCGCGGCGGTCACGATGTTAATTATCCTTTGCGTAATCGGGATGATGCGCTGGGTTGGAAGGAGCCTGCTTAAAGTGGAGCGCGCGATCGGGCAGCTTGGACGGTTGGAGTTGGAAGCGGATAAGGAGCTGTCTCCTTTGTATGGGCGCGACGACGAGATCGGCAGCATCGCCAGGACGACGCACGCGCTGTGCGAGCGGCTGCGCCTTACGATAGACGACATCGGAAGGATTTTAGGCGAGATGGCGGGTGGCAATATCGCCGTTGACGTGGAATACAAAAAATCCTATTACATCGGAGATTTTAAAAAGCTGGCAAACAGCCTTACGACCATAAGGACAAAGCTGCTTGGATTAATACAAAACATCGCGAAGGTTTCCAACCGCGTAACGAATGAGGCGGAACAGGTTTCCCAAAATGCCGTAAGCCTGTTGCATGGAGTTCGGACGCAAGAAGCTTCCGTATCCCGGCTTACGCAAAGCGCTCAGGATATTGTCGACCAGATCCATTCCAGCGCGGACAATTGCGCCGAGGCGCAAAGCCTGGCGGATAAAACGGCAAGGTACACCGTCGAGGCGAATCAGAAGATGGAGCGGCTGACAAACGCCATGGATGATATCGCGCATTCCTCCGAGGAAATCAAAAAAATCACCCATGTTATCGAAGACATTGCGTTTCAGACCAACATCCTGGCATTAAACGCTTCCGTGGAAGCTTCCAGGGCCGGAAGCGCCGGCAAAGGCTTTGCAATCGTTGCGGAAGAAGTCAGAGAGCTGGCGTTGAAATCCGCGGAAGCGGTAAACGACACTGTAAGCTTAATAAGCCGCTCGATCCAAGACGTACATACCGGCATGGAAGCGACCTCTAAAGTAGCGGACATTATGCGCGTCATCGGCGACTGCAACAGCTCCATCCAAGAGCAGATGCACGGGATCGCCGACGCAAGCGCAAAGCAGTCCGATATGGTCACCCGCGTAGATAAAGAAATCGAAGAGATTTCCCACGTAGTGCAGGATAACTCGGTCGCTGTAAATCAAAGCGCGGACGCGTTGCAAAAGCTTTCCGAGGACGCAAAGGAGCTTAACTATTTAGTCGGGCAGTTTCAGACGGGGCGGTAAAGTATAGGGGATAAGCGAAAAGTATGAAAAAGCAGAAGTTGTGGGAATCCGGCTCTTTGCCAAAGGCTGAACTGTAACAAAACATCTGCAAATGAGCAAGGTATCATTTATAATCAGATTAGAGACAGTTAAGGATTTTGCAACGTCCGATGATTGTCACCGGAAGCTAATAAACGTGGTTTAAAAGTTACATTGGCTATTTCCTATTGGCGTAGGAGATAGCCTTTTTTGCTTGGAAATGGTATTTTTTGCATATCGTTTCTTTTTTCCTTTCAAGAAGTTTCAAAATGTCATAAAATGAAATAAGTGACAAATAGACGATCAGGCATTCTACAAAAATCGGTGACAAAAGATAAACTTAAGGAAAGGAGATAAGCCGCAGGGCAGTCGATATTTGCGGCTTGGAACGAAAGATGATAGGGATGGCGGAGTTTACGGATATATCAGGCATTTTTGCAAGCGGCGCGCAGATGATCGCGGAGTGTAAAGGGAACGTGTACGGCTATTTACGCGTGAGCACAGCCGCGCAAAAGCACGACAGGCAGCTGGAAGCCATGAGAGAGCTGGGCGTTAGGAGGGAATGCATGTTTTTCGATAAACAATCCGGGAAAGATTTTAACCGCCCAGGCTATCAGCAGCTTTTGGGACGCTTAAAGGAAAATGACCTTCTTGTTATAAAAAATATCGACCGGCTTGGCAGAAACACAAAGGAAGTGAAAGAACAGTGGCGCATCCTGACGCAGGAAAAACGGGTCAGCATAGTCGTCATCGACACGCCGGTCTTAAACGCGGGAAAAGAGCTTGGCCCGCTCGGACAGGCTCTTTCGGATATCATTTTTGCAATATTTTCCATGGTTGCGGATTTTGACCGCCAGTCCATTTTCCAAAGGCTGCAAGAGGGGCTGCGCGTTGCGATGCGCGAGCGCGGCGTGCGTCCAGGCCGGAAAGCAAAAGCGGTCCCGGAAGGATTTCGCGAACTAAAGCAGGCGTATGAAAACGGGGAGGTTTCACAAAGGCGCGCAGCCAAACAGCTGGGCGTAGACCGCAAAACCTTTCGAAAGTGGCTTGGTATGGAAAATAAAAGGACGCGAAAAGAAGAAAAAACGAAAGGGAGAGAGACGGAAGGAGAGGGAAAAGAGGAAGCAAAGGAGAGGGGATTTGAGGAAAGCGGCTTTGAGGAAAATGTGAAAGAGAAAGCAAAAGAAATTGTTTTAAAGGAAAATAGAAAGGAGAAAGAAAGCGTAGGGAAAGAGTCCAAAGAAACTGTTTTTAAAGAAAATATAAGGGAAAAAGAAATAGGCTTTGAAGAAAGCGTAAGGAAGGAATCCGAAGAAAATGGAAAAGAGGAAGTTAAAGAAATTGTATTTGAGGAAAATGGAAGAAATGAAACCAAAGAAGTCTGCCTTGAGAAAAATGCGATGATAGAAGCTGGAACTGAAAAAGAGGATGAAAAGAAATGTTTTATGGAAAGAGACGAATTACGCAAGGAGAGTGTAAAGCAAAAGATTTATAAAAAGGGTAATCCCCATAAGGAATGCGGGCAGGAAAACACTGGCAGAAGCGAACGGGAAAACAAAGGCAAAAAAGGATGCAAAGCATAAAACAGACAGGAAAATCAAAAAAGTGGGGATAAATTCTTGAAAAAATCCCCGCTTTTTAAAACACGCCGTATGATACGGTTTTTATTCAAACTTCACAATTATTTCTCGGATTGGACTGTCTGTGTCTCAATTCTGCCTTAAAACAAAATACCACATGCGAAAAAAAATTGCAATACCTATGTGAGGATTTTTTCAAGAATAAATCCCATATGCGTTTTGCTATATTTCTCAAATGAGTGCCAAGGCGCGTCCAAGGCGGACAGTGGGAGGAGGCCATGTGGTATGTTCTACAGGTGAGGACCGGGCAGGAGACGGATATCGTTGCGCAGTGCCGCAAAAGGCTATTATGTGAGGGCGAGGATGCGTTTGTCATGTTCGGGGAAAAAACACGCCGCTTGCGTGGAAAATGGGAAATGAAGCGTTATCCGCTCTTTCCAGGATACGTCTTTTTCGAAACGCCGGATGTCGACGGCTTTCGCGTCCGCCTGCAAGAAATTAGAGCTATGACGAAGGTTTTAAAGACCGGGGATGAGGTCGTCCCCGTCTGGCCAGAGGAAGAGACGTTTTTAAAACGCCTGGGCGGAAAGGAGCATATAGCCGGATATTCGCAAGGATACATCGAGGGCGAGCGTTTGGTCGTTACGGAAGGCGCGATGAAGGGCTTTGAGGGATCTATAAAACGGATAGACCGCCACCACAGGCTGGTAACCATAGAAGCTCCGCTGTTAGGGCGGATTGTGGAAGTGCAGCTTGGGCTTGGGATTGTCAAAAGAGTGGACGACGAAACAGAGCCGTAATAAAAGGAATCAAGGAATCGGAAATCAAAAAGCCGTTGCATGCAGATGACGCTTGGAGCGCAGTGCAAAAGACGGCGGACATAAAAGGACAGGCAAAAGCCGCGCCAAATAGCGCGGGCGGCGAAGCCTGCCCTTTTTTGCGTTTAGAAATCGATCAGAAAAGAAAGCAGGATAAAATGACACAAAATCGTTTCCGGGAAGATAAAAGGTTTCGGAACATTAAACTGCCTGGCGAAAAAATTTGGCTGGCGTCGCCGACTATGCATGAAAAGGAGCTAGAATACGTAATACAGGCATATGAGGCAAACTGGATATCAACCGTGGGCGAAAACATTGAAAAGTTGGAACAAACAGCGTCGGAATACATCGGCGTAAAGCATGCGCTTGCGGTTTCCAGCGGGACAGCCGCGCTGCATTTAGCTGTAAAGCTTGCGGCGGAGCGCATCTATGGAAGCGGCACAGGCATTTCCACTCCGGGAGGGCTGGGCAAGGGCGGTTCCTTATACCATAAACGTGTATTTTGCTCAGACCTTACCTTTGCCGCGACGGTAAACCCGATTGTTTACGAGGGCGGCGAGCCGGTGTTTATTGACGCGTCGCCAGAAGACTGGAATATGGACCCGGCAGCGCTTGAAGCCGCGTTTCAAAATTTCCCGGATGTAAAAATTGTAATTGTTACGCATTTGTACGGTGTGCCGGCGCAGATGGATGAGATAATAAAGATCTGCGACAAACATGGAGCGCTTATCATTGAGGACGCGGCGGAATCTCTTGGGGCTGTTTACAAGGGAAAGCGGACTGGCGGGATCGGGGATTATGGAATAATCAGCTTTAATGGAAATAAGATCATTACCGGAAGCAGCGGCGGCATGCTTCTTTGTAACGACAGATACAGCATTGAAAAGGCGAGAAAATGGGCTACGCAAAGCAGGGAACGCACGCCATGGTACCAGCATGAGGAGCTTGGATACAACTACCGGATGAGCAACGTCATCGCCGGCATTGTCCGTGGACAATGGGCGCATCTTAAAGAACACAAGGAAGCAAAAAAGAGGATCTATATGCGCTATCAAAACGCGCTGGAAGGCTGTGGAATACAGATGAACCCGTACGACGGTCAAAACGGGGAACCGAATTTTTGGCTTTCCTGCATGTTGATAGACGAAAACCATATGAGTGAAACGGCGTGTGCGGACGATCGTTACATTTACGAAAGCCGCCACGGACGCAGCTGCCCGATGGAGATTTACGACGCGCTTATGGCTTTCAATATGGAAAGCAGGCCGATCTGGAAGCCGATACATATGCAGCCGCTTTATCGAAACCATGCGTTTGTGACAGTGGAAGGATGCCGCAGCCGCAATCAGCGTTTTTATATGGAAAAGATGGAAGCCGCGGATACGGGAGCGGACATATTTCACCGGGGGCTGTGTTTGCCGAGCGATATTAAGATGACGCAAGAGGAGCAGGATGAGGCGGTTAAGGTGATTTTAGCGTGTTTTAATGAGATGCAAGGTAAATTTTTTGGAGAAGTCTAAAATGCAGACTATGGTTAAGTTGTTAAAATATTTCGTTAAAATATTTTCTGTTTGCCTGGAATGTGGATTTATTGTATCTATATTTGAAAAAAAGAAAGGTTGGTGCGCAGGCCATCAGCCATTTGGCATTTACGAAAAGTATTTGAAGAGACCATTGGATTTTGGGTTATCGATATTTGCGCTCCTTTTCCTTTGGCCGGTGATGTTATTCGTGGCGATTTTAGTGAGAATAAACTTGGGTTCACCAGTCCTGTTTAAGCAATATAGACCAGGATTGGGAGGTAAGATTTTCACTATCAGAAAATATAGGACGATGCGAAATGGAGAAGGAGACGATGAGGAAAGGCTTACGGATTTTGGAAAAAAACTGCGAAGCGCTTCATTGGATGAAATGCCAGAGTTTGTAAACATCCTTCGTGGCGATATGAGCATCATAGGGCCACGGCCTTTGCTTGTGGAGTATTTAAACAGATATAACGAAAAGCAGAAACACAGGCATGACGTAAGGCCGGGTTTAACGGGAATGGCGCAAGTGTCTGGCAGGAATGAACTGTCTTGGGATGAGAAATTTGAAGATGATGTCAAATATGTGAAAAAAATAACATTTCTTGGGGATATGAAAATTCTTTTTAAGACGATCGCAGTTGTAATAGGTAAGAAAGGGATTAACAGTAAGACTTCTAAGACAATGGAAAGGTTTACTGGGAGCGGAAAATGAGAAAATTAAGGCCATTATACATAATCGGAGCCGGTGGCTTTGGTAGAGAAGCAGCTTGGCTTGTTGAGAGGTTGAACGCAGTTTCACCCACATGGTCGTTTAGGGGATTTATAGATGATGACGACACTCTGTTAAACAAAGAGGTCGACGGTTACAAGGTTCACAGCGACCGTGATATTTTGGAGTCAGAAAAGGAAGATGTGTGGTGCGCAATCGCCATAGGTGACGCATACGCTCGTAAAAAAAGAATAGAAAGACTGAAACCTTTCTCAAATGTTCATTATCCGGTTCTGATCGATCCTGACGCACGGATTTCGAACAGAGTAAGGATAGGGGATGGAACAATCATCTGTGCAGGAACGACTGTTACTGTGGATGTAGAGATTGGAAAACATAATATCATTAATCTTGACTGTACAGTGGGGCATGACGCAAAACTTGATGATTATGTGACATTATATCCAAATGTTAATGTAAGCGGCGCTGTAAAAATTGGAGAATGTTCTGAAATTGGAGTCGGTTCAAAAATCATTCAAGGGCTTGAGATAGGAAGCGGAGTTGTGGTTGGGGCGAATTCGGGAGTGTTTCGAGATATACAAGATTACGCCACCGCGCTTGGAAATCCTGCTCGAGTTATGAAAAAAAATAAGGTTTAATGTAATACGCCATGATTTATATCAATGGGAGATTCATATATGTTGTTGGAAGGAAAGATTTGTTTAGTAACAGGGACAAGCAGGGGGATTGGCGCTAAGACGGTGGAGCATTTTGCTAAGGAAGGCGCAATCGTCTACGCAAATGCAAGGAAGTCAGGCTGCATTAATGAATGGTGCAGTGCGCTTTCTGAAAAATATAAAACGGATGTAACGCCAGTATACTTTGATGTAAGGGATTGGGCCGCCGCAAAGAAAGCGGTTATGAAGATACAAAAGGAACGTCATAAATTAGACGTGATGGTCAATAATGCAGGCGTGATGAAGGACGCTCTGATAGGCATGGTCACGCAAGAATTGATGGAGGAAATATTCAGCACGAATGTTTATGCCGCAATGAATATGATACAGCTGGCAAATAAATTAATGAGCCGGCAAAAGAGCGGGAGCATTATAAATCTATCTAGCATTGTTGGGATGGAAGGCAACGCCGGCCAGCTTGTGTATTCGGCTTCGAAGGGAGCTGTTGCGGCAATGACGAAAACAGCGGCAAAAGAATTGGCGATTAATCATATAAGGGTCAATGCGGTAGCTCCGGGTATGATAGATACGGATATGTTTCGCAGCATAGGAGAGGAAAAGGTTGATTTCCATTTTCAAAATATGCGTTTCGGAAGATTTGGAACGGCAGAGGATGTTGCAAACGCGATCGTGTTTTTAGCGTCTGACATGTCGTCGTACGTCACAGGGCAGATTCTAGGAGTGGACGGCGATGCGATCGTTTGACCGCGCATCTAAGGATTGGAGGATATGGAAGGATGGATAATTTACAAAAATACCTTAATATTTTTGTGGAAACTTTTGAAATTAAACCAGAAGAAGCGAAGATTTTACATTATCAGGAGATGCAGGCTTGGGATTCCGTCGGGCATATGAATTTGATTTCGGCTTTGGAAGAAGCCTTTGATATCATGATGGACACAGAAGATATCATTGATCTTAATTCATTTGAAAAAGGAAAAGAAATATTGTCTGAAAAATATGGGGTCGCATTTTGAGTTTTAATAAAATATGGGATTTTAACAAATATGATACGGAAACGGCAATCGTCAATGAAAGTGGAGAGAAACTGACATATAAGGAATTGCGCCATTCGGGAAAGAAGATTGCTAAGAAGGTGGGACGCAGATGCCTTGCTTTTATTCTATGTAAAAATGATATTGGTTCAATAGTCGGGTACACTTCATTTTTGAATCATGGAATTGTTCCCATTATGTTGAAAAGCAACATCGAAGAGGGCGTATTGGCAAAATTGCTTAACGCATACCAGCCATCTTATATCTGGATGCCGCAGCAAAGTTATGAATATGTCATGGGCGATAGAGTATATGAGGAATATGGCTATTGTTTGTTAAAAACAAAATATAGCGAAGTGCGGCTTTACAGCGAGCTTGCATTGCTGTTGACAACGTCAGGTTCCACAGGCTCACCGAAGCTTGTGCGCCAGTCCTATGGCAACATCAGAGCGAATACAGAAAGCATCGTGGAATACTTAAAGCTTGATTTTGCGGAACGTCCCATCACAACGCTTCCCATGAATTATACATATGGCCTTTCCATCATAAACACGCATTTGTATGTGGGGGCTGCGATACTGTTGACAGATAAGGCGGTAACACAAAAAGAGTTCTGGAAATTTTTTAAAGAACAAAAAGCCACGTCTTTTGGAGGCGTGCCATATACTTATGAAATGCTCGATAAACTGCGTTTTTACCGGATGGATCTGCCGTCTTTAAAGACTTTGACGCAGGCAGGCGGAAAGCTTGCGCCGCAGCTGCACGAGAAGTTTGCAAAGTATACGAAAGAGCAAGGAAAGGAATTTGTCGTAATGTATGGGCAATGTGAAGCCACAGCGCGGATGGGCTATCTTCCAGCGGATTGGGCGGTTGAAAAAAAAGGCGCTATGGGCATAGCGATCCCTGGCGGAAAATTCACTCTTGTTGACGCGAATGGAAATGAAATTGACAAGCCCAACGTTACAGGCGAGCTGGTTTATGAAGGGGACAATGTTACTCTCGGATATGCGCAAAGCGCCATTGACTTGGTAAAAGGCGATGAACAAAATGGCAAACTTATTACGGGAGATATGGCACAGTTTGATAAAGATGGCTGCTACTATATTGTGGGAAGGAAGAAAAGATTTCTCAAAATTTTTGGAAATCGCGTTAACCTTGATGAAATGGAGAGCCTTATCAAGGAAAAGTTCGGAATGGAAGCAGCCTGCTCCGGCGTAGATGACCATATGTTCATATTTCTTACAGATGAAGAGTGTGCGAAAGAGGTTCGGGAATTTGCGGCGAAAAAAACTTGCCTTAATCCTGCCGCATTTAAAACGATAGTGATAGGCGAAATACCTAAAAACGATTCTGGAAAAACGCAGTATAAAGAATTATCACAATATTATTAGTAAAATGGATTTTGAAAAATTTTTAGAGAAAAAGCCTTATGCGCTTACTCAAAATGAAAAAACAAAAATATTAAGCGAACGCCTTCTATGGCTTACAAAGCATCACATGGAACGCTGTGAATGCTATAAGCGTATGATGGATGCGGTCAATTTTGACGCACAAAGCGCAATAGATTATACGGATATCCCTTTTTTGACTGTGAGGCTTTTTAAAGAGCTGGAGTTAAAATCGGTGGAAGACAATGCCGTGATCAAGACAATGATGAGTTCCGGAACGACGGGACAGAGGGTGAGCCGAATTTATCTCGACCGCGTAACGTCCTCTAACCAGCAAAAGGCAATGGTGAAGATTGTTTCAGATTTTACGGGATGTAACCGTATGCCAATGATCATCGTGGACTGTCCGGGTGCGGTGAAGGACAGATCGGTATTTTCTGCAAGGGGTGCGGGAATATTGGGGTTCAGTATGTTTGGATCAAAGAAAATATACGCCCTTAACGATGACATGGAACTGGATGTGGAAGGATTGCGTGCTTTTTTGGAACAAAATAAGGGTGAACAGACGCTTCTTTTTGGCTTTACGTTCATGGTTTGGCAGTATTTTTATAAGAAACTGTTAAGGCTCAAGGAAGATGGAGTGGAAATTGATCTGTCAGATGGCATACTCATACATGGAGGCGGATGGAAGAAACTGACATCCGAAGCAGTGGATCCAGCTGAATTTCGAAAGAGACTGGAAGACGTCTGTGGTTTGAGATTGATCCACGACTACTATGGCATGGTGGAGCAGACTGGCTGTATTTATATGGAATGTGAGTGCGGGCATCTCCATGCGTCTATATTTTCAGATGTCATACCCCGTCGTCCTTTTGACTTTAAGCCATGTGAAATAGGGGAAAAAGGAATAATACAGGTGGTTTCTGCCATCCCGGAATCCTATCCCGGCCATAGTTTGCTGACAGAAGATGAAGGAGTGTTGGAAGGCATTGATGATTGTCCATGCGGGAGAAAAGGAAAATATTTTAAAATCATAGGGCGTCTCAAAAACGCGGAAATCCGAGGATGTAGCGACACCTATACGGAGAGGTTCAGATGAACGGAGTTGTTTTAGACAGGATAAATTATCTCGTGGGCAGTTCAGACATAATTGAAAAGATGGCCGATATCCCATCAAAAGAGCCGTTTGCGGATGATGTTATGTATTTTTTATCGGAAGTTTCGAAAGCTCTTTTGAGGGATGTAAGGAGCAAACAATATCCTGACATAGTGACATTTGCGTTTTGGATACGCATCGCGTCACTTAAGAAAATGCAAGATCGGCAGGGCTTCAAAGACGATAACGTCCATCTTGGACGAGGAGTGGCATTCCATATAGCGCCGTCAAATGTACCGGTAAATTTTGCATACAGCCTGGCAAGCGGTTTATTAACTGGAAACGCCAATATCGTCCGAGTGTCAAGCAAAGGGTTTTTGCAGGTCAGGATCATTGTTGACGCAATAAATGGGGCGCTTGAGAGGAATGAAGCCATGAAGCCATATATAGCGTTGCTTCAGTATGAAAGAGAGCGGGAAATAAATGACCTGTTTTCTTCGATCGCGGATGTGCGCATTATTTGGGGCGGAGACGGTACGATTGCGGAGTTAAGGAAGTCTACATTGCCACCAAGAAGCACGGAGATAGCTTTTGCGGACAGATATTCTCTTGCGGTGATCGATGCGGACTCTTATTTGGCAATTGAGGATAAAGAGGATGCGGCGCAGAAATTTTATAACGACACGTACTTATCAGATCAAAATGCGTGCACCAGTCCAAGGATTGTGATATGGACTGGAAAGCGTAAGGAAGAAGCCAAGGGGCTGTTTTGGAATAAGCTGCATAAAATGGTGCGAAAAAAGTATACATTCCATGAAATAATGGCTGTAAACAAGTTGACGAGCGGGTATTTGGCGGCGGCAAATGTGGATGGCGTAAAAATTTTCCCCCATGAAGATAACCTGATCGTAAGAGTGAACGTGGAGAGACTGACATCGCGCTTAATGGATTATATGGACAATGGCGGTTATTTTATTGAATACGATTGTAACAATATAATGGAGCTAAGATCTTTTTTAAGCGATAAAAAATGCCAGACGATCGCCATAATCGGAGAAAAAAAGAAACTTATGCCGTTGATCAAAAGCGGGATAAGAGGGGTGGACCGGATAGTGGAGATCGGAAAAACTATGGATTTTAATTTGATTTGGGATGGGTATGATCTGCTATATTCTTTAACGAGAACGATCTGTGTTTGAGATGGTAAAAGTTGGTTGAAAGACATGAATATTCTATATTTTACGCTTGATGACTTTGATAGCCTGATTCATTATCGAAGTATTAATACAGATTTACTTAGGGAATTTGAAAAGCATGGTCACAAAGTTTATGTGATTTCTCCAAGCGAACGAAAGAAGAGGGTTCAAACCCGTGTGATAAAAGAAAAGGAAGCCGTAGTGTTAAAGCTAAGAATTGGCAATATTCAAAAGACAAATATTGTTAAGAAGGGCTTAAATACATTACTGATAGGAAGCAAACTGATCAGGGCGATAAAAAAGGAATGGGCGGACGTAAGGTTTGATTTGATACTATACTGTACTCCGCCGATTACTTTTTTAAGTGTTGTTGAGTATGTAAAGAAAAGAGATGATGCACGTACATATCTTCTCCTTAAAGACATTTTTCCACAGAATGCTGTGGACATCGGAATGTTGAGAAAAAACGGGTTGCTGGGATTTCTGTATAAGTTTTTTCGGAGGCAGGAGAAAAGATTGTATGCCATATCTGATCGTATCGGCTGTATGTCACCTGCAAATGTAGAGTATGTATTAAAGCATAATCCGGAGGTTAGACGGCGGCAAGCGATATCGTTTGAGCAGGAAAGAAAGCCTGTCGTTGAGGTATGCGCAAATAGCATAGAGGTTGTTGAGAAAAGTGTAGATGATAAGACGAGAAAACAGATAAGAAAAAAATATAGCATTCCACTGGATAAGACAATATTTGTTTATGGCGGGAATCTTGGTAAGCCACAGGGGATACCTTTTTTAATAGAGTGCCTTAGGAAGTGTGAAGATATAGAGAATGTTTATTTTTTAATTGTTGGAGATGGAACAGAATATCATTTATTATATAGATACATAAAAAATGAACAGCCTAAAAATATAAGGCTTATGAATCACCTGCCTAAGGATGACTATGACACTATGGTTGGAGCCTGTGATGTGGGGCTTATATTCCTAGATTACAGGTTTACAATTCCCAACTTTCCAAGTCGGTTATTGAGTTATATGCAAGCGAAGTTGCCTATACTGGCTTGTACAGATCCGAATACAGATATCGGAAATATCATTATGGGAATTGACAGGATAGGGAACGCGACCCATGAGCCATTTGGCTGGTGGTGCGAGAGTAATAACGCGGATTCTTTTTACAGACAAGTAAAAAGAATCTGTAAAAACGAGACACTTAAAGTTTATGGAGAGCAAGGGTTAAACTATCTAAAAGATAATTACACAGTCGAAAAAGCCTATCGTACCATTTTATAATTAAGAAAGTCAAAAGGAATATCCGCAAACATAAGATGCTGTGTTCTATATAGAATTTTATGTGTAAGCTATGAATATTGGCTTATACATATAAATGAGGGTGTTTATGGTATGTAGTTATGCAAATGCGTGGAAATATACTGATATAGTTGAGACTTTTAATGATAAAAATATTAAGATTATAGCATTTGATGTTTTTGATACAATTATTTCGAGAAAAATAAAGCCGGAAGATGTGCATTGTGAATGGGCAAAAAAAATGATTCAAGATTGTGAAATAAATTTATCATTACAAAAACTTTTGATTTATAAAAAGTTTGTAGGAAAAATATCGAAAGGATTAAATATTTTTAGCGGTAAGGATAGGGAAATTAATTATAAACAAACGATATTTTTTTTATCAAAATTGCTACGGTTGGATTATCATAAATTATTAGATTTGTCATTGAAAAATGAAATATTAGTTGAAGTAGAAAACGATTATATTTTACCAGAAAGCAGGTTCCTTTATAACTGTGCAAGAACTACTGGAAAAAGAGTGATTTTTATATCAGATTTTTATGTCCCATATGCTGCAATGAAAAATCTGTTTCAGTATTTTCAAGTAGAGCCAAATATGGCATATATTTCCTGTGATTATATCGCTACTAAATGGAGTGGGAGATTGTATGAAGTTGTAATAAAAAGTGAAAGATGTGATCCACATGAACTGGTTATGATAGGAGATAATTTCAAAAGCGATGTAGTTAAGGCAAAAGAAAAAGGATTTTCATCATTTTTATTTGAAAGAGATAATTAAATTAAACCGGAGTTATGAATAAGAAAGCAAGAATAGAATTAAAAAAAATAAAAATGGAATATGGCAGAAAACAGTTTGCCTGGATAGCGTATTTATTTATTTTGTTCATAATTCTCTTGGATGAAAGACTGAATTTAGATCGAAGAAAGAAAGTATTATTTTTTTCGAGAGAAGGAGAGTTTTATAAAAAAATTTATGATTGGTATAGGGATAATATTTCTAAAAGAGAAGTACAAACTGAGTATTTTTATGTATCAAGGAAGGCAACTATGCTCCCATCTATATTCAAAATAACAAAAGATAGCTTCCAAGAAATATATAAAAATTATAGTACAATCAGCATGATTGATTTTTTGAATAATCTCAATATATTGGATGAATGTATGGGAGAAGCAAATTTACAATCAATATTAAATGATGAAAAAATAAAGAATTTTGAGGAAAGTGAACAATATAGATTTTTACTGAATTCAAAGTTTTTTAAAGAAATATGTATCCAAAAGGCAGAAGATCAGAGAAAATTATTCCTCGACTATTTGAATAAAGTGAATGGTGGAGAAAAGGAATTATGTTTTGTAGACATAGGTTTTGATGGCACTATGCAGAATAATATAGCCAAAATATTTGAAGGCGAAATTTTTGGTTATTACATGATTTTAAATCAAAAAGCGCCAGAAACTTTGCGCTCTCATAAATATGGAGTTCTTTTTGATCACAAAAGAAGCAAAAATACCAATGTGTTAGAGTTTAACCGTTCAGTCGTCGAAATCATACTTATGGCGTCACATAACAGTGTAAAGATGTATCAGAAGCAATTAAAAGGTGTAGAACCCGTATTTGATTATAATCAACAGGAATTGGATGCTTTTCAAAATACCATTTCTGAAATCCAGGAGAATATATTCCATATGTTCAAGAGATTGGCTATGGTGATAAAAAAATATGATTTAAAATTAAATGATTATCAAGATTATTTTGTAAAAGAGTATGGTAGGAATATAATAAATCCAAAAAAAGATGAGATTATGACATATATAAGTATCCCCGTGTTTGATAATTTTGCGTCATTTAAAAGCTACAAGTCTGGAATGGATAGTGGTTGGGGGGGTGGAGGATACTTTAATGTAAGAAATTTAGAAAAACTTATTTGTTCTAAGGGAAGTATTCTTCGAAAACAAGATACAAATTGGCTTGCTGTAGCAATGTATAAATTAAATTTAAGAATTTTTAATTTAATATTATCTTTTATGCCAAATATTGCGAATTCTATGTTTCAAAGATATTTGTTCCATGTAAGTGAAAAAAATTAAATGTAGAGTAAAATCGAAATGTTTGGTTTTTATAATATGTTTACTCGGGGAATTAAACCATTAGAAATTTCAGATTTTAAATGCATATAAGGATTATGTTGCGTACATTTACTTTAGCATTTCATATAAAGAAAGGTAATTATAAGATAATGAAGATTTTACATTTGATTCTATGCAATCCTTTTACAGAAGGCATGACATATCAGGAGAATATGCTTGCGGATGCAATGGCAGATGATGGAAATCAAGTATACGTAATCACAAATTGTTTTGTCATGAAAGGCGGGAGTATAGTAAAAACAGAGCCATGCGAAAAAAGATTGGAAAGTGGAGTAACCATATATCGATATGAGTATAAAAAGGTCATTAACAAATTTTTGACAAGAAAATTGAGAATAGCTGGCAATATAATCGAAAAGATAAAAAATTTAGATCCGGATATACTTGTAATGCATGGCTTGCAATCTTTGTCAGAAATCAGTGTGTGCAATTATGCAGACAAATACAATAAGCCAATTGTTGCAGACGTGCATGCAGATTATTCTAATAGTGGATTGGGGTTTATCTCTAAGAATATATTACATCGAATAGTTTATAAGATTGTGGCAAAACGTATAGAAAAATCTGCAAAGAAAATATATTATATTACGATAGACTCAAAAGATTTTATAAAAAAGGAATATGGGCTAAAAAATGAAAAGTTAAAATTTCTTCCATTAGGAGGAAAGATTCTTTCGGACGCTGTTTATTATAAATGGCGAAAAGAGATTAGAGAAGAGATAGGGGTAAAAGAAAATGAAATAGTTTATGTACACACAGGAAAACTAGATCATTTGAAGAAAACCGATTTTCTCATAGAGGCTTTCTATAAAGCGGATGTATCAAATGCAGTTCTTATCATAGTGGGTACTATTGATAAAAGTATCAAGGGATTAATTGACGATTTGATCTTAGATTCAAGAAATAAAGGTCAAGTCAGATATTTAGGATGGAAAAGTGGCGAGGGGGTAATAAAGCGCTTGTGCGCGGCAGATGTTTATGTCCAGCCAGGAGGCAAATCCGCTACTTTTCAGAATGCAATGTGCTGTAAATGCGCGATGGTTTCGTATCCTCATAAAGCGTATATGAATGGATATATAAATGGAAATTGTATCTGGGCAAAAGATGAAGATGAACTTGTTGAAACATTTAAATATATTGAATCCCATCCTATTGAGCTAAAAAAGATGCAAAAGAGGTCAGAGAAAATAGCAAAAGAAAAATTAGATTATACGAATCAGAGCAGGATGATCATAGCCGATTGTGGTTATTAGGAAACTAATATGAATGATTTGTAAATTCAGGAAATTACATATTTCTAAAATTACGAGGAGAATAATATTGCAAGTTAACAGTCAGAATATTCAGCCAGAAAGATACAAAGGGCATCAGTCTATTTATCGAAACGTGATGCTGCTCTTTATTATATCTTTAGGATTAGGCGATTATTTTAAGATTTTTAGCGTTCGGATTTTGTATTTAGTAACGTTAGCTCTTATTATATTGTCTGTGAATAATTTGGGGATAGGAAGCGGAAGTGTTTCGAATGCTAAATATAGGAAAATGATTAAATTTGGGTTTTTTTGGTTGATCTATTCAGTTATCACACTGGTATTTGCTGTTGATTTTTCTTTATGGATTCATCAATATAAGACTCTGTTGTTAAATTTTTTAGTCGTTTATCTTATGGTTAAGTACATAAAAAGTGTAAATGATTGGATGTGGATAGCAAAATGCGTTATCTTTTTGTTAGTGGTAATGGTAATAGTTGGATTTTGGGAAATCTGTACAGGCAATCATATACATTTTTTTGATTCGATGTCCGTTAGCCCTAGAACAGTGGAATTATTACAAAATGCTCCATTTACTTTTTATGGAAATATAAATGACAATGGATCAGCGTTGTTCATGTGTACAGTCATTATGACGCTTTATGTAGTTTACAACTGGAATTGTTTAAAATACAAAGAAGCTTATTTTATATTGGGATTTTGTGCGGTATATCAGATGTTCAAGACTTCGGCGCGAGGCGTGGTATATAGTTTGCCTCTTTTGCTGGCGTTTATATTTTTCTTTCGCATTTTATTGAAATTCAAACGTTCTCACTCAAGAAATCTTTATATAGGAATTATTGTTGCGATAATTTATATGATTTTGCTTGCCCTTATGTTACATTCTCCTGGATATTATCTAAGCTTGCTTAAAGGAAAGTCAGAGTATGTTTCTTCGGGGAATTATGATTCAGATTTATTCAGGCTTGGATTAATATGGAATTCTTTCCTGTCATTTATTCACACGTTGGGCTTAGGTTTAGGTCCTGGGCAATCTATAATTGTAGATGGGATAAACCTGCATAATTTTTATTTTGAAGTGTTATTTGAATATGGTTTTGTTGGTGGATATTTTATATATCAGATATTTAAGTTAAGTTTCATAAAAAAAACAACTCTAGCAAAAAATGTAGATGCAATGATCATGTCAATGCCTTATGTGCTGATATTATTAGGTTTATCGTCCAGCCATTTTTTTTCGATCAAAATTACGTGGGTATTCCTAACGTTGCTATTTTGCTTGAAATATGGAGATTTTGATAAAAATAAAGTTGTGGCAAATGAAAATGAGCGTATTTTATATGACATATAGACTATGGAGGATTTTAGTCTGTGAAAACGAAGATTCTTGAAAAAATTGAACAACGCAAAATTACGGCAGGAGTAATAGGTCTTGGTTATGTGGGCCTTCCGCTTGCTGTTGAAAAAGCAAAAGCAGGGTTTAGGACAGTAGGATTTGATGTTCAGCCGTCAAAAGTTGATATGGTAAATAAAGGTCATAATTATATAGGGGATGTAGTTGACTCTGACTTAAAGTATTTAGTTCAGAAAAAAATGTTGTCCGCAACGAATGACTTCACTTTTATAAAAGATATGGATTTTATTGCAATTTGCGTGCCTACTCCGCTTGACGTACATCAAGAGCCAGATATTCGTTATGTTCGAGATTCAGCCAGATCCATTTCTAGGTATTTAAAAAAAGGCACAATAGTTGTGCTAGAGTCCACTACATATCCTGGGACTACGGAGGAGCTTATTAAGCCAATTTTGGAAGAGGGATCGGGATTGAAGTGCGGGGAAGATTTTTATTTGGGATTTAGCCCTGAACGCGTTGATCCAGGTAATCTAATATATAAGACGAAAAATACGCCTAAAGTAGTGGGGGCATTAGGGGATGAAGCTGCGGAAGTGATATCAGCAATGTATCGTGCAGTTCTACAAAGTGAGGTATATACAGTTTCATCGCCCGCTGTAGCGGAAATGGAAAAAATACTTGAAAATACATACAGAAATGTAAATATAGGATTGATCAATGAGATTGCGCGTCTTTGTGATAAGATGGGGATATCAATTTGGGAAGTTATAGATGCCGCAAAGACAAAGCCCTATGGTTTTCAGCCATTTTATCCGGGACCTGGTCTTGGAGGACACTGTATACCGCTTGACCCATATTACCTTACATGGAAGGCGCGAGAGTATGGATTTCATACAACATTGATTGAGAATTCAATGGTCATTAACGATTCACAGCCAGAATATTGTGTAGAGCGTATGATGAATGTGCTTAATAGTCAGAAGAAAGCGATCAATGGAGCCAAAATACTGATGCTTGGCGTAAGCTATAAAAATGATATTGATGATTACCGAGAATCGCCAGCAATCAAGGTTATGGCAAAATTGCGAAAGGTAGGAGCGGAGGTAAATTATTTTGATCCTTGGGTGCCGTCTTTTCGGGATGTGTATGGCCTAAGTGCAGAAAGTATAAAGGAACTGACTCCAAAAGTTGTACATGATGCGGATCTTGTTGTCATTACTGCGGCTCATCACAATGTTGATTATGTAATGGTCCAGAAGAATGCAAAGGCTATATTTGATACGAAGAATGTAATGGCAGACATTCGTCCACGCGACAATATCGAAGTGTTATAATGAATTTTACTTATGAAAGCTATGAAAAACTGCTTCAGCTTTTCTCTGATCATGGATATAGTATAGCGGATTACGAAAACTATCATTTATTTAAGCGATGTGTCATTCTAAGGCATGATATAGATTATGACCTGAATAAAGCGCTCTATTTGGCAAAGATCGAAAGTGAAATGGGTGTGCAAAGTACGTATTTTATACTTCTTACTTCAGATTTCTACAATTTGTTTTCTGAACATACAAATAAGGCGATTGCCGCAATCCATGGCATGGGACATCATATTGGACTCCATTTCGATGAAAAGAGATACATAAAGATAAGCGGAAATATAGATAGGCTTAGAGATAAGGTTATAGAAGAAGCTGAATGCTTAAGAAGTGCAATAGGAATTCCTATCAAGAGTGTTTCTATGCATCGTCCAAGCCAAGAAGTTATTAGTGCGGATATGAAAATCCCTGGGCTTATAAATACATACGGAAAAGTTTTCTTTAAGGAGTTTAAGTATTTGTCAGACTCCAGAAGGAGATGGAGAGAAGCGGTTGAGGAGATTATTAGGTCAGAGAAATTTGACAAGGTGCAAATTCTGACTCATGCATTTTGGTATAACCAGGAAGAAATGAGTCTTGAAGACAGCATACGAACTTTTGTAAATGACGGGAATATGGCAAGGTATAAATTGCTACAGGATAACTTTACTGATTTGGAAGGTGTTATGAATAGATCTAAGGTGCGTTAGAGGGTTGGGGTGTCATGTATATAAATGATATAACAAATTGGCTTGATGGGCAGGGGTATCCTTATACAATTAGTGGCAATAAATCGATTAAGATCGAGGGGTTTTCTTCACTTGAAAATTATCAGAGGGGTACTCTTACATGGGTAAAGAAACAGAAAAACTATGATGATGTCAATGATGATCTGGATATAAGATGCGCCATTGTTCAGACAGGTATCAAGGTAAAAGCACAGTGTTGTATCCATTCAGGGTTGTCTAAAGAGATTTTCTTTAAGGTATTGGAATATTTTTGGAGTGGGACGAAACCAGAAAGGAAAATAGAAAATACTGCTATTATAGGTGAGGAAGTAAAGATAGGAAATAATGTTTCAATAGGGAATAACTGTGTCATAAATGGTGAGATTGCTATCGGTGACAACACAATAATTGAAGATAATGTGGTAATCATGAATCGTGTAAAAATAGGTGCAAGTTGTAGAATTCACGCTGGCTGTGTGATTGGAAAAGATGGATTTGGATTTTCGATTACAGAAAATAGCGTTCCTGAGCATATTAGGCATTTTGGAGGAGTTTTTATCGGAGATCGTGTAGAGATTGGCGCAAATTGCGTGATTGACCGTGGAACGATTGACCATACTCGAATAGGAGATGATACAAAAATTGATAGTTTAACCTTAGTTGCGCATAACAGTGTCATTGGATCCAAAGTGATGATAATAGGCGGAATTATTGTTGGGGGAAGTTGTAGGATTGGGGATAAAAGTTATGTGTCTCCAGGCGCAATGATTAAAAATCAGGTAAAAATAGGCGTTAATTCCTTTGTTGGCATGGGTGTTTATGTTCATGAAGATCTGGAAGACAGCCATGCATTGCTTCAAAATGCATCAAAGCCAATAAAGATGCGAGATTACAGACGCTTTTTGTAAATGGTAAAAGTGGTAAAGATTCAAAACAGATGCGAAGATACACTGGTTTTATTAAGAAAAAATAAAAATTACTATGCAGTTGGAGGTTTCAAATATGAAATACGCACTGATAGGGTGCGGGAGGATATCTCCCAATCATATAGTTGCGGCAAAGAGCAATCATCTTGAATTTGTCGGATTATGTGACACAGATCCACAAATGCTTTATGATAAAGCCGCAAAATTTGATTTAAGGGATGTGAAGCAATATATAGATTACCGTGAAATGCTGGATAAAGAACATCCGAATTTAGTGGCTATAGCGACAGAATCTGGTAAGCATGCCGCAATTGCGCTTGATTGCATAGAAGCTGGCAGTAATCTTATTATCGAAAAGCCAATCGCTTTATCTATGATTGACGCAGATGCCATAATTCAGGCATCCAAGGATAAAGGCGTTAAGGTATGTGTTTCACATCAGAATAGATTTAACAAGTCTATTCAAAAGATCAGGAAGGCTTTAGAGCGAAATCGATTTGGACGTATGTTTTACGGAACTGCTCATATCCGTTGGTACAGGGACTGGGAATACTATTCCAGGGCAAAGTGGAGGGGTACATGGGCGCAGGACGGCGGAGCTCTCATGAACCAGTGTATTCACAATATTGACTTATTGCTTTGGATGATGGGAGGTAAGGTGGATGAAGTCGTCGGAATGACGGACAGACTAAATCATCCATATATTGAGGCGGAAGATTTAGGAATAGCGCTTGTGAAGTTTAAAAATGGCGCATATGGAATGATAGAGGGGACAACGGATCTGTATCCAAAGAATCTGGAAGAAACTCTCTATCTATTTGGTGAAAAGGGGACGGTTAAGGCGGGTGGGGCATCTGTGAATAGGATTGAGGAATGGAGATTTGCGGATTCGTTGGATGATCCGAAAGAAGTGATTGCGGAATTTCGAGAAGATCCTCCAACAGTATATGGTTTTGGACACACACCTTTGTATGCAGATATGATTGAAGCGATTGAAAAAGACAGGGAACCTTATGTGGATGCAGAAGCGGGGAAACGGGCGGTGGAACTAGTGCTTGCGATTTATCAATCCGCTGCGGAGGGCAGGAGTTTAAAGTTGCCATTAAGGGATTGTTCGACTATGAATTTTGTAGGGAGATTTGACTATGGAACGCCTCGCGCGTAAAGAAATGCGTTTGATTGAAATCACGCTTGATTACCCATATGCCAATGGAGAGCCTTTTATTGAAGACGAGCTTCGGATAGCAGAGGGATTTTTTGACGAAATCATTCTTGTTTCTATGTCAGGACATACAAACAACGGGCCTGTCAGATATGTTCCGGGGAATGTAAAGCTGGTTAACGCCAGAAAAAAACAATATGAGCCATTGATCGCAATTGCTTGTTTCATTCGACTGTTAGGATGGAAAACAGTGCGGGAGGTTATATTTGCGAGAAAAAATATTAAGGCAAAGGAAAATATTATTAAGATATATAGGACTATTTTTTTGTATTATTACTATGATGCGCTAACCAGACGGGGTTTACGGCAAATAGGAATAAGAGAACATGACGTTTTGTATAGCTATTGGATGGCTGGGCCGGCATATAGTTTGGCTGCCTTCAAACACAAATGTCTTACGGTTACCAGAACGCACCGGTTCGATTGCTTCATAGAGAACGGCTATCAGCCATTTCGACGTGAGATCATTGAGGGAATGGATGCTATTTACAGCATCAGCGATGCCGGGAAAAAATCCATTGAACGTAGGCTTATGCCATTTACGTCCAGTTCAGAGGATAAAGTCAGGGTGGCAAGGCTTGGTATATTTGCGTATGGGTTACCAAAGGAGTGGAAGAGAAAAGAGGATGATCCATTTGAAATTTTGACATGTTCCTATATCAAAGATGTCAAGCGGCTTGATCTTATTATTGGCGCATTGGAAAATATCATGATTAGATCGGAAGAGCGTCGTGTAGGGAAAGAGTGTAGTTGAGGGGGTAGGTCTG
>CANDMI010000048.1 GCA_947385775.1 uncultured Eubacterium sp.
GAAAACTGATATCCCCCAATTTACAAAAAATTCATAAAGCTTGCGTTTACCGTGGCGTTATTTATTCAATTATCTATATAATTCCGTAAGTAACTGTGTGAAAATTAGATGGAATCTGTTGAAAACGGGAGCAGATCCATTGTATTTATCGTCAGGATTATGGTCAGAAGGAAAGGATGAAACTATGCCGCGCAGAGGGGAAAATATTTATAAGAGAAAAGACGGCCGTTGGGAGGCGCGTTATATTGCATATTACGACGAGGCAGGCAAGGCGCATTATAAGTCATTATACGCAAAGACATATATAGAGGTAAAAAGGAAAAAGCAGCAGGTAAATTTGCCACAGAGACAGCGGCCAAAGCCGGAGTCTTCGCAGGAAAGCGTTTCGTTTGAAAAAATATGCAGGTTGTGGCTGGAGGCCATTCAGCCGCATGTGAAAGAATCTACTTATGTGAAGTACCGGGGTATTTTAGACACCTACGTAATTCCAAAACTTGGCTCCTGTATTATGAATACAGGCCCGCTGGATACAAAAGTTACGCAGTCAGGGCCGCTTAATGCAAAAGTTTTGGAACAGTATTTCGCCGGATTGTTGGAGCATGGAAAATCGGACGGTACCGGGCTGTCTGCGAAAAGCGTGTCGGATATAAAGTCGGTCATAAAAATGGCGCTGATCTTTGCAGTGCAAAAGGAACTGGGGGGCGGGTGCAATATGGACCATATTTTAATCAAACAGGAAAACAAGCAGGTGCGGGTGCTTACGAAAGAAGAACAGGCCAGGCTGGAACAATATTTACTGGCTGAGCCGTCCGGTATCCATGTGGGCATTTATATAAGCCTCTATACCGGCATTCGGCTGGGGGAGCTATGCGCGCTGCGTTGGGAGCAGGTGGATTTAAATAAAAATATGATATCGATTCAAAAAACGATGCTGAGGCTAAAGGATTATGCTAGCGCCTCCCAGAAGAAAACCAGGGTTGTGGAAACGCTGCCCAAAAGCCCTTCGGCAGTCCGTACGGTGCCGGTTTCCGATTTTTTGTCCGGGATTTTGCATGAAAAATCGGGTATGGAAAAACAGGCTTATGTATTGACTGGCTCTAAGGATAAATATGTGGAGCCGCGGCTTATGGAATATCATTTTAAGAAAATAACCAAAAAGCTTGGCATAGAAGGGGCAAATTTCCATTGCCTGCGGCACACCTTTGCCACCCGGTGCGTGGAAGCGGGGTTTGACATCAAGACTTTAAGCGTAATACTGGGGCATTCGTCGATCCAGATTACTATGAATAAATACGTGCATCCGACTTTGGATATGAAGCGGGAAAATATGAAAAAGCTGGAACGGCTGATGGATAAGGAGCTGTAAAAAAGGGGCCAAAACGGCGGGATTTGCCGTCAGGAAATTTGGTCAGGATGGATGAAACCGGAATAGGAAGGGCCTTTGGGGCAGCGTATCGCAGAGCTGCATACTCTGCGAAAAATCCAGGCCGGCCGGTTAGGGTTAGAGCTTATAATGCGTTATTGTATGTTGTTTTTCAAAAAATAAACATAAAAACGTTATTTTTAAAGGAACTTTTAAAGGAGCAGGAAAACAAGGTTGGAAAAGGGGAGCATTCATTATGATTTTAAAACTGGCGGTTGCGGCGGCGGATCAAAGCTATGTGCAAAGGCTGATGGTTGTATTGGAAGAATACGATAACTTAAGCCTGGCGGTTTTTACGGATAAAGAAAGCATGGAGCTTGCGCTAGACAGCAAAAAGTTTGACGTGCTGCTGTTTGACCCAGCTTTTTACAGCGGGCGCATAAACCAGGAGGCGGTTACGCTGCCGATCGTGCTGCTGGATGAGGAATATGGGCTTGCGGAGGCCATGAAAGCTTTGGATAAGATCAGCCGGTATAACCGGATCAGCCTGATTTACCGGAAGATTCTGGAGATGTTTTCGGAAAAGACAGGCAGTACCGGGGAGGTGGCGGATACGGGGCAGGTGAAGGTTACCGCCGTATATTCCCCGGCCGGGGGCGCCGGGAAAACTACGGTGGCGTTGGCAATATCAGAAAGGATGGCGGCCGGGGGTGCGCGCATTTGCTATTTGAATTTTGAGGAAGCGCCGTCGGAGGACTGCTTTCTTCCGCAAAAGGCAGGGCACGGGCTTTCGGAGCTGCTGGGCTGTCTGGGGGAGGAAATGAATTATGGAATGAAATTACAGGGGCTGCTTCAAAAAAAGGGGGAAAATTTATATTATATGAACCATTTTGACTCTCCAAATGATTTTTATGAAATGAAGGAAGAGGAAATGGAGGAGCTGTTGGCGTTAATCCGCGGCGCGGGGTTTTTTGACCATATTGTGATAGATCTTGGATGCGGTATGGGAAGGAAAAACATCAAAGCGTTTGAACTGGCGGATAAGATCGTGCTGGTGGAGCGCTGCCACCGGATGGCGGTAAGTAAGCAGAAGGTATTTTACAGCCAGACGCATATTCAAAATCTGTATGGGGAGAAGATGCTGCGGGTAAAAAACTTTGATATGGGGGAAAAGGACGGGCAAACCGATGCGCCGCTGCCCCTTACCGCCCGTATCAAAAGGCTTACGGACGCGGACGCGGCGATGGTGGTAAACGCACTGGCGCAGGAAGCTTATATAGAGCCGGTCATCCAGGCGATCATGTAGACATTATAAAGCTGATTATTCAGGCGATCATGTAGACAATTATAAAGCCGATTATTCAGGCGATCATGTAGACGATTATGAAAGATTTTTTTACAGAGGAAACCGTAAAGATACGGGAGATTGTAAGCAGGGATCCGGATTACTCTGCTTTGACGGATGAGGAGCTCAAAGGCCGCATTGACCAGGCTATGGTTTTTCGGGTCAGGCAGGCGGAATGTGAGGAACCGCAGGCAGCGGCGTATTATTCTTCGCTGTCCTTCCGCACCAGAAAAAGCCTGGGGCAGGCGGTGTTTGATTCCATACGCGGCCTTGGCATACTTGGAAAGATCATTTCGGACAAGAGCATTACGGAAGTGATGATAAATGGCTACGATACGATTTTTGTGGAGCGGGACGGAAAGCTGGAGCATATTCCGGAACGGTTTGAAGACCGGGAGACTTTTCGCAATATCATTACCAAATTTGTCCAGGATATGGGCAGGTCTGTAAATGAAAGCAACCCGATTGTAGACACAAGGCTTGAGGACGGCTCGCGTGTCAATGTGGTATTGGATCCCATTGCGTTAAACGGGCCTATAGTCACAATCAGGCGGTTCCCGGAGGAAGGGATGACGATTCAAAAGCTGATTGAATACGGCTCCATTACGAAAGAAGCGTCCCTGTTTTTACAAAAGCTGGTGAAAGCGAAATACAATATTTTTATTTCCGGAGGAACCGGTTCTGGGAAAACTACGTTTCTAAATGCGCTGTCCAATTATATTCCGAAGACGGAACGCATTATTACGATTGAAGATTCCGCGGAGCTTCAGATCCGCCATATCCCGAATCTGGTGCGGTTAGAGACACGGAATGCAAATTCTACGGGGACAGGCGCGATTACGATGCGGGATTTAATCAAATCCTCCCTGCGTATGCGGCCGGAGCGGATTGTAGTGGGGGAAGTCCGGGGAGCGGAAGCGCTAGATATGCTCCAGGCTATGAACACCGGGCATGACGGCTCGTTATCCACCGGACATGCCAATTCGTCCCAGGATATGTTAAGCAGGCTGGAAACTATGGTATTAAGCGGTTCCCCGGGGCTGCCGTTAGAAGCTATCCGCCAGCAGATAGCTTCCGCCGTGGATATCATCATCCATTTGTCCAGGCTTAGGGACAGCACAAGGAAGACGATGGAGATTTCAGAGGTGGTGGGGCTAAAGCAGGGGGAGATTGTGATGAATCCATTGTTCCGGTTTGAGGAGGACGGGTATACCACGGTTCAGAAAGTGTCCGGCTCCCTGAACCGGACGGGGGCTAAGATGGCCCATCCGGAAAAATTTATCAACAGCGGGATTTACGATTATCTGGACTGATTGTTACAGTTCAGCCCAGGACTTTGCATTTACTGCAAAGTCCGTATGATAAAGTTGTGGTTGTGGGAATCCGGCTCTTTGCCAAAGGCAAACTTCCAATGAGCCGGATTCCGTTACAGTGAAGCCAAAGGCTGAACTGTAACGACTGATTGGAGGCAGGAGGAGAAAAATGCAGACAAGGATGCCGGATTACAGAAAATGCAGCATGAAAAAAATAGAGCGCGTACTGGCGTATTTATTTTGCGCGGTACTTGCCAGCGCCGTAGCGTACCTGTTTTATCATCTGGTTCCGGTTTCCGTGGCGCTTGGGGCCGTCTTTGGATTTTTCCTGGAAAGGATGCTGGCGGATAAGGTGACAAAAAGGCGGCAGAAAAATCTGCGGATGCAGTTTCGGGATTTTTTAGAGTCCATGAGCGTCGCGGTGCGGGCTGGAAATGTGGAGTATCAGGCGGTAAAATCCGCGCTTTCGGATTTGAAGATTTCCTATAAAAAAGACGCGGATATTGTGCTGGAGGTGGAAAATATTTTGCAGCAGTACGAGAAGGGCGGGAAAGAGTTAAAAACGCTTTTTGAAGATTTTGCACAGCGCAGCGGCTTAGAGGATATTGAAAATTTTGCGACGATCTATTCGGTAATCGGGGGAAAGAGCGACCGCTTCGGCGATATCCTTACCCAGACGCAGGAAATTATCGCGGATAAAATCGAGATTGAACAGGAGATCGAGACTACGATCGCAGCCGCAAAATCAGAGACAAACATGATGCTTGTAATGCCGGTTATAATTGTAATAGCAATGTCCGGTATGGGGGGCGGGCTTTTGGACGCGTTATTTACGACGATGGTGGGGCATCTGGCAGCCACAGCCGCTTTGGTTATTTTTGCGGTATCTTTTTTGATCGCGGCTAAATGCAGCGATATACAAGTGTAAGGGTAAAAATAAGGAGAAAGCTATGATTATCTGTATGGCCATTGGTACGGCTTTGGCCGCGTTTTTTTTGCTGCTGACGCTGACTGCCGCGCAGCGGCTTAACGCTGCTTTGCTGCAATGCTTAAAGGAGCAGCAGATTGAAAAAATCGAGACATGCCGGGTGAAAATCGAACAACTTGTGGCACAGGCAAGGCGGGGGAAAGAGGCAGAGAAAAAGAAGCTGGTGAAAAAGGCAAAAAAGGTGAAAAAAGAGCTGGACGCGGCAAAAAAGCAGCTTGACGCCTATCAGAAGGGGAAAATCAGCGTATTGGAGCTTGTGCCCCTTGCCGGATACCGCTTTATACAGCTTATGAAATGGGATTATTCCAGTAATGTGATAAAGGAGCTGAATAAAAAATGTGTACAGTTTAAAGAAAAAAAGCAGGCGATGAACTATACGTATTACCTGCTTGGCTCGCTGTACGGATATATGGTTTTAGCGGCCTGCGCGTTTTTTATACTTACCGGGCTTGGGTTGGCGCTGGAGCTTGGGACCAGGGCGTTTGTTGTAGGGGGAGCCGCGTTTATTGTGTTTGCGCTGTTTGGCTATGTGCCTTACGACAACGTCAATTCCGTGATCAAAAAGCGGAAGGAGGAAATAGAGCGGCAGTTCCCACAGGTGGTGTCCAAGCTTTCGCTGCTTACGATCGCGGGCATGGAGGTCAGCCAGGCGTGGGAGCTGGCAAGCCACAGCGGGACTGGGACGCTGTATGAGGAAATGGGGCGCGTGTTGATAGATTTTAACAACAATGTAGCCCCGCAGGCCGCATATACAAAGTTTCTGACCCGGTGCAACAATAAATATACGACAAAGCTTGCCACCGCGATTTTACAAAATATGTCAAAGGGAAATTCTGAAATCGTCAAGCTGTTTCGCAGCTTAAATGACGAAAGCTGGATGGAGCACAAGCACAACGCAAAGCGCATGGGGGAAAAGATCCAGTCCAGGCTTTTGGCGCCGACGCTTTTGATGTTCCTTGGGATAATTATTTTGGTTACTGTCCCGGTTATGAGTGGCTTCAATGTAATGTAGCAGGCCGGATGATAATAATAAATTTAAGAGGAGGAAAAATATGTTAGATACATTAGACCGTATGTATTTGAAATGGAAATACAAAGCGGAAGCTTTTTGGAAAGGGCTAAAGGAGGATGAAGCCGGGGTGTCCGCGTTTGTTGCGACGATACTTTTGGTTTTGGTGGCAGTGCTTTTGTGCGCGATATTCTGGGAAAATATAAGTGAATGGTTTACGAAAACCTGGGAAAATATTACCGGAGAGGCAGAAAAAATCAAAAGATAGCAGATAGCATAGATTAAGGGGGCATAGTATGGGCAGATTTTTCAAAACTGAAGATGGGATGGCAATTGTAGAAGCCACAATATTGCTTCCGGTCTGTATGCTGATTGTAATTGCGCTTTACTATGCCTCCATTTTTTTGTGCCAGAGGGCCAATTTGCAGGCGAACCTGCAGACGGCGTTAATTTATTACAAAAACGTGGAATCGGATACGTTTGTGGAGGCTAAGGCGCAGATGCAGTTTCAAAATACGGAGGGTACGGTGGCGGCTGTAGGCAGCAGCTACGGCAGTACGTCTAAATTATTCCCGTACCGTTTTTTTGGTATGAAATTCCGGGAAAGTGAATTTCATTCTTTATTTCAGAGCATTTGCGGGCATATGTTTTTTGATACCGGGGATAACGTGGCGTTGAGTGTTAAATCCGAAAACTATGTGGTGTATAAAAAAATAACTGCCGCCGCGTCCCAGGCCGTCCGCCCTGCCATAAGCCTTGCAATGGTAGGGGTGCCGGAGGAGATGACGATTGCCGCATCCGGGGAAGCGATTGTTACAGACGCGGATGATTTTATACGCAATACGGATTTTGCAGTGGATTTAATCAGCAATACCACCCTTGGGGAAAAAATCGGGGATCTGGCGGACAAAGTAACCGGTTATTATGACAAATTTAAAGAAAAGCTCCATATCGGAAGCTGAACCGGAAAAAGGATAAAGTAAAGATAGAAAGCTATGAAATAAAGCGGGTGAAGGAAAAATGGGCATATTTTTAAAACGTGAAAGGGGTTCCATCACGGTACTGGTGACGCTTATCCTTGTGCCGACCATATTTTTTACCGGATTTATGGTAGACCTGGCAAGGGTAAAGCTGTACAGCAACCAGGCGGTTATGGCGGCGGACAATTACGGGGAGGCGGCGCTTACGCAGTACGACGGGCTTTTAAAGGACTTGTACGGTTTGTTTGCCGTTACGCAAAATGAAGAAGGGAAAAAAGCCATTGAGGATTTAAAAGAATATATGAAATACTCCTTTACGCCAAATGGCGGCGGAAAGGGGGCAGGGGACGGTTTTATGCCCTATCAGTCCGCGGATGTGGAGCTTTCGTATGAAGCGGCGGAGGGGGCGAATCTTGCGAATGAAGATGTGTTTGGGACGCAGGTCAATGATTTTATGAAATTTCGGATTGCACAGCAGATGTCAAAATCAGCGGAGGACGTGTTAGACCAGATTGAGGAGATCAGAGGGTTAAAGGCCAATGCAAAGGCGGCGCAGACGAAGATGGAGCTGGATAAAAAAGCGGACGACGCTTTGAAAATGATGAAGCCGTTTTATGAGGAATTAAAAGAAATCGACGGATATCCGGCGTATATTGACCGTATTAACGGGGCTATAAAAGGGGCGGTAAAGACCTTTAAAGATTTGACGGCAAGCGCCAGTTACCAGACTTATTCGGATTATGTCAAACATGCGGATGAAATCGAAGCGGCGATGAACGTGCCGGTGGATGAGCGGACAGAGTCGGATTTGGAATATATTGCCATGTATGAAGCGTACCGGGATGACGAGGACGCACATGAGGAGAATCTGCGCAAGGTCATGGATGGGGCTATAGATAAAATAGCGCAGGCAGCAGACAGCGGCGGCATCCGTTTTGAAAATTTCAAGGAAAAAGCGAAAAACCTTTATATCGATGCCAACGGGCTGGCGGATAAGCTTATGGATGTAGTGGATATACGGGCAAAGCTGGAGCAGCAGTTAAACGAACCGGGCGTAACGGATGATTACGAAAACCAGGTAAAAGATGAGCTTAGGCATCTGGATGAACTGACCGGGGGAGGGGCCTTTCACGGGGACCGTTTTGTAGACTTAGCGGAGGCGGTGAAAGGGAACGGCCCTGTAAATGACAGCTATGAAAGCAAGACCCAGGCCGCTGTATTTAAGCTGGAATCCATTTTAGAAGATATCCTGGACGTGGAGGAGCATACAGAGCCGTACCCGGGTACGCTGGATAAAAGCCTCTGGTTTGATTTTCACGGGAACCCGGTATACGAGCGGATTTATAAAAGCCTGAAAACGTGCTTCGATACAGAAGACGACGAAGCGGTAAAAGTGGCAAAGAGCAAAAAGAAAGAGGCGGAGGGCAAATCCAAGGAGTTCAGCAAGTCCATGAAGGAGGAGGAAGCGACAGATGCCCGGGATATACCATCCGGCTTTCATTTTAACGCTACGAACACAGACGGGGTCAGAAGTTTTAAAATCGATAAAATTTTTGAAACCATTGGCGGGTATTTTGACAAAGGAAGCCTTGGGGAAGCAGGGGAGGAGCTTTTGAGTACCGTTTACATGATCCAGTATGACAGGGGAATGTTCAGCGACCGGGTAACCAATGTCAAAAAAGACGAAAACGGGAACGGGATTTTGGAAAAAAGCCTTGTGAACGTGCCGATGGCGCGTAATGTCAACTATTTGTACCAGGCGGAGCTGGAATATCTGGTAAGCGGCCATTACAGCTCAAAGGACAATCTGGCCGAAACCAGAAACAGCATTGTATTGTTCCGGTTTATGATGAATTTTTTAAGCACCTATACGGTGAGTCAGATCAACGAAGCGATCCGGGGGATTTCCGAGGCGGCGTCCGCCATTAACCCGGTGCTTGGCATGGCGGTGGGGGGCGCGCTGCGGCTGGCGGTAGCCGGGATTGAAAGCGGGGCCGACTGGGATTTGCTGAAAAAAGGGGAAAAGGTGACGGTTTATAAGCAAGAAATCAAGCAGTTTAACAGCTTGGAGTCCATTGCGGGCCTGCTGGGAAAATCTTTTGATTCGGGTGGCGACGAAGGATTCGGGTTGGATTATGGGCAGTATTTAGAGATTATGCTGTTGATCATGACAAGCCCCGGGGAGGTGGCGGCCCGGACGGCCAACCTGATTACGTTAAACGTCAATGAAGTAAAGCAGGATTCGCCGGACACCCTTACAGCCCTGGAATTTGAAATGAAAGACGCGGTTACCGCGGTGGATGCAACCTGCGCCGTCCATCTGGACTTTGTGGTAATGCCGGACGGTTTTGCAAGGAAGATGACGGATGGGGGCGTATACGGCGAGCTTGTAGAATTTGAAAAAAACCATTACAAATATACGGTTACAAGGGGTTATTGACATGGGTAGCAGGGCGCGAAAAAACGACGAAAGCGGAATGATGGTGGTGGAGGCAGTCTTGTCCTTTATGGTTTTTCTGATGGTGGCGCTGTCGGTTATTTCACTGACCAATGTGTTTTTGGTACATAATAAAATACAGTTTGCGATAAACTGTGCGGCCCATGAGCTGGCAAGCTATACCTACCTGTATGAAGCTACCGGGCTCCATGCGGCTGCGGACCAGGTACATTCAGACGGGGAGCCTTATGTGGAGGGGCTGCAAAATAAAGTCAGCCATCTGACAGACAGCTATAACAAAATGCAAAAGGTGTATGCCAATATCCAGGGAGGGGATTATGTCCAGGCCGCAGGCATGGCCGGGGAGCTTTCCAGCTCCATCCAAACGTCCGTAAGCGATATCCAAAATGTGATGGAAAAGCCCACGGATACGTTGGCCGGGGCTATTTATATGGGTGTGGAGTTCGCCGCGGACAGGCTATCCGCCGCCGCGGTGGCAGGGGCGATGCGCGGGCTTTCCAAAAAATACGTGGGCCAGCAGGCGGCCGGGGGCGCGCAGGCTAAGGACGCGGATACTTATTTAAAAGGCTTTGGCATAAAGGGTGGATATGCGGATTTGGATTTTAAAGGCTCCTCGTTTTTGCAGGATGCAAATGGAAAGGTTATAGATGTAATGGTTTCTTATGATATGGAAATCAGTTTCCTGAAGCTTTTGAAACAGGATACGTCTTTGCATATCATACAACGGGCGGCGGCAGCGGCATGGCTGGACGGGGACGGGGATAAGCCGTCTAAGCATGGCGTGCCCATGGACTGACAGGAGAAAACGGATGAGGATAATGCTGGGGCTGCTTTCAGCCGGTATGGTAGGAATCTGCTTTTGCGGCATGATGGTTTTACTGGAAAAAAGGGGGCGGATTGCCCTGTCCAAAAGGGGCGGGGCCGTTACGGATAAAGGGGCCTGGGCCGCGGGACTTTCCGCGGCTTTTGCGGCATATGTATCGATGTACCGGATTAAGCAGGCGCCCTTCGTTTTTTATATCATCACGCTGGTAATTATATGGGGCATGTCTGTGCTAAGTGTTGTGGACGCAAAAAGCAAGGTTGTTCCCAATAAAATTTTACTGCTGCTGCTTGGGGTATGGACGGCGCTTGCATGCGGCTATATTGCCTTTGATATGGAAAAGGGCATCGCGCTATTGGCAGTCTCAGCGGCCGGCGGCTTAACCGGCGGCCTGATTTTTCTGCTCTGCTACCTGCTTTCCCGCAGGCAGCTTGGGGCGGGGGACGTGAAGCTGGCGGCTGTGCTGGGCCTGTACTTAACCGGGCAGCGGATTGTGGGGGCTATATTTTACGGGGTGCTGTTGTGCAGCGTTTATTCGCTGCTTCTGCTTGCGCTTAAAAAAATCGGGCTAAAGGACGGGGTTGCGCTTGTGCCGTTTTTATACGCCGGGATGTGCATTACGTTGTGGATCGTTTAGGAGAATCGTATGAATATAAAAAAAATCATGTTGGCCGCCTGCCTTTTGGCGGCGGTTTCGTTAAGCTGGGCAGTTGTATTAAAAAAGGCTTCCGGGGCGGAGGATAAAAAAGAGCAGGAGGCGCTTGTAGAGGAAGCAGACCGGTTTTTAGGGCAAAAGCTGTATGTTAGGGCAATCCCTTTGTATGAAAAATCCCTTTCTTATAACATTGGAAAAAGCAGTATAGAGCAAAAGCTTTTAGAAGCCTATGAAAAATACGGGGATATGGGTTCTTATGCGGCCCTGGTAAAAAAGCGCGTGGAAAGAGGGGACGCAGCGGAAGAGGAATGCCTTACGGCGGCGCGCTATTATATGGACAGCCGGGATTTAGAACAGGCCATGGGGCTGGTGAAATCGGCGATGGAAAAGTCAGATTCCAGAGAATTAGAGCGGTTTTATGAAGATAACCGCTACGAATATAGCCTAAATCCTACCTCCTGGAAAGAGATTACGCCCACCGAAACCAATGAATGTATGCCGGCGTATGATGGAAAGACCTGGTTTTACGTGGACGGGGCTGGGCGCATACTGCTGGACGGAGGGTATGAAAAGGCACTGCCTTTTGACTCGGACGGCTATGGGGTGGTGAAAAAGGACGGCGCATATGTGACGGTTTTGGAAAACGGCGACTGGTACGGCAGGGGCGGTGCGGACATTACGGATGTGTACGCCATAAGCAACGGGTTCATACTTGCACAGGCGCACGGGGCTTACGGTTATTACAATTACGATTTTGAATGCGTAGCCGAAGGCCATCAGTATGAGGAAATTACGGCAAACGCCTGCGGCGGCGCGGCAGTGAAAAAAGACGGAAAATGGGGGTTTATTTCAGAAGAAGGGGAAACTCTGGCTGACTTTCAATTTGAAGACGTGGCGGTAAATTCCTTAGGAAGCGCATTTGCGGGAAACCAGGCGATGGTAAAAAAAGGCGGGAAGTGGATACTGGTGGACATGCAGGGAAAACAGGTTTCCAGCCAAAGCTTTGCGGACGCAAGGGCACCGGAATCGGGGGGCTATATTGCCGTTGCCGATGAAAACGGGAAATGGGGGTTTATAGACCACAAAGGAAACCTGGCGCTGGATTACCAGTACAGGGACGCCCGCTCTTTTTCCAACCAGCTTGCGGCGGTACGGATTGTAGATACCTGGGGGTATATAAGTAAAAAAGGGGAGCTGGTAATTGAAGAAACATTCGGGCCTGCAAAGCCTTTTCACAACGGAAGGGCGCAGGCGCAGCTTGCGGGCTATGAAGCGGTTGTGGAGCTGTCTTATTTTGAGGAAGAATAATGGTGTTTAAAGAGAGTTTAAGGAGAGGTCATACATGCGATGAAAAAATTTAGGATTACGTTTCAACAGACGCTGGAAGCCTGTTTTTTGAGTTTAAATGTGGAAAAAGAAGAAGCCTTAGACCGAGTGGCCGTCAATGTGGTGCAGCAGGACTGCCCGGAGTTTTTGCTGCCGCTTAAGGCCGTGCAGGTAAACGGCCGGACGGCATTGAAATACCGTCAGCCGTTACATGCGGTATCCCTTTCGTATGCGGATCTGGTTATGGATAAGAAAAGCTTTGTGCAGTTGTATTTTAACCTGCTGGCCCCGTTTATAAAGGGGCGGGACTGGTTTTTAGATTACCACAACCTGTATATCGACCCGGCATATGTCTATATCGACAGCATAACAAAGGCGGCGGGCTACCTGTATCTGCCTGTGCAGGGAAGCATTTATACGGATGCGGAGATTTTGCAGTTTTTTAAAAGCCTGCTTTCCAAAACCGATGTGAAGGACAACCACAAATTTGTGATTGGGCTATTCCAGTATTTTGAGCAAGGCAGCGTGACCATATCAGAGCTTTACCGGATATTCGAAAAGGAAGTAAACCTGATACAGTCCGGCGGCGGAGCGGCAAAGCCGGTAAAAGGGCCAGTAAATGAGTCGGTAAAAAAAGCGGGGCCGGGGCTTATAACTCCGCAGGGGCATGGGCCGGAAAAAAGCGGCAAAAAGCCCCGGGGCAGGTTTAAAAAGAGCCAGGAAGAAAGCCCGAAAGAAGAACAAAAAAAGGGCCCACAGCAAAAAGGCTCAGGGTTTATTAAGAAAAAGGGCGCAGGCCGGATGGAAGGGGAAGAAAGCCTCTCCGGCATGGAGGGCTGGCCGGGCGGGCAGGATGAAAACGATGAAATTATGAGTTTAATGTTTGGGGATAAGCCTGCTAAAAAAGAAAAGCCCGCAAAAGCGCCTAAAAAAGAAAAACCGCTGTTTGGCAGGCTGTTTGGCGGGAAGAAGGAAAAGGCGGAAAATGAGGATGGCGGCCTGTTTCCCGCGCAGGAGCCAAGGGAGCAGGCGGTACAGCCGGTTTATGTGCCGCCGGAAGAATTTGAGGATGATGTTACGGTAACAGTAGACCACGATTCGGTGGAAGGGGTGTGCTGCCTTCGGCTTGTGTTTTCCCCGACGGCGGGGGCGCCTGAAAATATCCGTATCGGCCAGTCACAGAAATTTATTACCATAGGCAGGGTTTCTAAGGACGAGCACAGGCCGGATGCGGCTTTTCCGGCGGAGTTTAAAAGCATGGGGCGCAGACACGCCAGGACTGTAAACCATACGTATCTGAACGGGGAGGCGCTGATTCCGAACCGCCCCTATGAGCTGAAGGCAGGCAGTGAAGTGGCGTTTACAACGGTGAATCCTGTTAAATACCGAGTCATTATGGAATAAGCGGGGCAGGCATGAAAGCGGGAAAAACTTTTCGGGTAAACGGCGGATGCGCTTCGGATATCGGCATTTCCAGGGAAGTAAACCAGGATGCGATTATATTCCAGAAATTAGAACAGCGCGCAGGGTGCTTTGCGGTGGGGGCCGTGTGCGACGGCGTCGGGGGGATGCAGTCCGGGGAAGCCGCCTCTGCCCTTGTAATCGATGGGGTGGAGCAGTGGTTTGAAAAAATCTGTGAATGGATAGATATTGCAAAGGTGGATTGCGATGTGCTTTTTGCGCATTTAAAGGACGCGGCGGAGCAGTGGAACCAGAGCGTGGTGGACTATTGCAAAAGCCGCCAGATACGAAGCGGGACTACTATGTCCCTCATTATGGCTATACGGGACCGGTTTTATATCCTGCATGTGGGCGACAGCCGGATCTACCGTTATAACACCTGTTTGGAGCGGCTGACGCTGGACGATACCGTCATAAAGCAGGTGGACGGGAAGGAGCGGGCGTACCTTGCAAATTATATGGGAAGATCAGACAGCCTGTCCTTTACAACCGTATGCGGCAGGATGCGTAAAGGGGATCTGTTTTTGTACTGTTCAGACGGGTTTTACCACAAATTGGAAGAAGCGGATATGATGCGGTATCAGGACGGCTATAAGAAAAACCAGCCACTAGACCGGATATGCAAGGAAGCGGTGCGCACGATGGAACAACGGGCGGAAACAGACAATATATCCGCAGGCATGATCGTAATAGAGCCTGTCCGCAGGCAGCTTGGCAAAAATCCGTGTCACAGCAGGGACGGAACCAGAAAGAGGAATGCCAGCAGGGAAAATACAATAAACTCCGAAACGATGGAGATGCAAAGCTCCCGTACAAAATGGTTTTTACGGACGCCAAACCGCAAAAGGAAACAGAGCTTGCAGCCTTCAAATAAAAGCAGATCCAGCCAAAAGCCCGTCCAGGAAAAACGGCAGGCTATCGCAGCGGACGACATGGAAACAAATAAGAAAATTTCTAAAAAGAGGTCTGTTTTTGGTATCGGGCTTTGGCAGCTCCTGCACGCCCCTTTGTTTATAAAATAAGATAAGATGGGTATCTGGCAGGTAAGCGGGATTTTCCTCCCGCATTTTGGACAGCGGCAGTCCGGGGAGAGGACAGGAAGCTCACAGCCGGATAAAAGCCGCAGGATATCCGTGGTGGAAAACGCGCTTAGAATATATAGGGCAAAAAGGATGCTGATACGAACCAGAAATAACTGCATAAAGAACCTCCGTTTTTTGTTAATGCAACGAAAGCATTATAGCATAAATCGGGGAAAAATGGAACACCTGGTATTTTTAGGGGGAAGCATATGTATGAGATGGTAGGCTATGAATGGCTGATTTACGGCGGGGCCGCGGCTATGGCTGTGGCAGGGGGATTATTTGCGCTGCGTCTTGTTTTATATCTTGTGAAAAAAAGCCGCATAGAGCGGGAAATGGATGAAGAATACGGACAGCCGCAGTTATATAACAGGAAGGGGGGCTGAGGATGTCCCGGATCGTTGCGGGTATTTACGAAATCGAAAAAGAAATCGGCTCCGGGGGCGCGGGTATCGTATATCTGGGGCGGCATATCAGGCTGGATAAGCAGATTGTGTTAAAGGCGGATAAAAGAAAGCTGCGGGCAGGCTCGGCAAGGCTTAGGCAGGAAGTTGACCTGTTAAAAGGGCTCAGCCATACCTATATCCCACAGGTATATGATTTTATACAGGAAGAGGATGTGGTATATACGGTGATGGATTACGTAGAAGGGGAAAGCCTGGACAAGCTTTTAGGGAACGGGCGCAGGCTTCCCCAAAAGGCCGTAATCCGTTTCGCGTGCCAGCTTTTGGAAGCCCTGAATTATCTGCACAGCCAAAAGGAGCATGGGATTTTGCATGGGGATATTAAACCTGCAAATATCATGCTGCGCAAAAACGGGGATATTTGCCTGATTGATTTTAACATTGCGCTGGCCCTTGGGGAAGACGGGGCGGTGCAGGTGGGGTACAGCAGGGGGTACGCGTCCCCGGAGCATTACGGTTCCATGGGGGCGTTAAAAAACCGCCTGATGGATACCAGGAGCATGGGAAGCGGCTCTGCCTCCGCCGGGCAGCCGAAGGAAAAGGTGCTTTTGGACGTGCGTTCGGACATATACAGCCTTGGGGCTACGCTCTATCACCTGCTTTCCGGAAACAGGCCGGCGCAGGACGCGGCTGACGTCGTCCCGCTCTCCGGCTGCTGCAGCCCACAGGTGGCAGCGATCATCCAAAAGTCCATGAACCCGGACAAAGGGCTGCGTTACCAGACCGCGGAGGAAATGCTGGATGCGTTTTTGCACCTTAGGGCCAATGACTGGCGGGCAGTGGAAAATAAAAGACGGTTTCTGGTATCCGCCGCGGTATGCATGGCGCTGTTTTTACTGGGCGGGGCTGGCCTGTTTACCGGGATGAAGCAAAAGCAGAATTTCGAGCAGTCCTTAAAGCTGGCCAGCTATTCAAAGGCGTCGCTGGCGGACGGGGACAGGGGGCGGGCGGTCAGCCAGGCCATGCAGGCAGTCCATACCGGAAAAGGGGCATTCAGGGCGCCCGTCCCTGCCGAAGCCAAAAAGGCGCTGGCGGATGCGCTTGGGGTATATGACCTGAAGGATGGGTTTAAAACGGATGCGGTGGTAAACCTTCCCACAGGAAGAGCAGATGAAAAACTAAGCCCAGCCGTTTGATATCCGAGTGTCGCCGCAGGGGACGCGTTATGCGGTTGTATATGCCTATGAGGCTGCGGTTTATGATATGGGGGAAAATAAGCCCCTTGTTACAAGAAAGGTACAGGAATCGGCGCTGTCAGACTGCCTGTTTTTAGATGAAGATACGATTGTATATGCCGGGGAGGGCGGCGTGGAAGCCTACAGCTTATTAGAAGGGAAAGTGATTTGGACCGGCGGGGAGGCTGCGGAGCTTGCGTTATCCGGCGATCGAAAGGTAGTTGCGGCGGCAGGCCGCAGGGAGGGCGCGGTTTTATACCGGGCTTTGGACGGGAAACGGATTGGGGAATGCCATTTTCAGGGGAGGAAGCGGCACAAAGCCGTGAACGACGTGTATACGGATCCCGGGGATTTTATTTTTGCGTTAGACCAAACCGGGGAAATGCTGGCGGTCAGCTTTGCGGACGGAGGGCTTAGCGTATTTGACGTAAACGATACGGAGAATGAGCTGATTTTGTATGAGAAATCGGATTATGAGGTTTTCAGCGGCGGGTTCAGCGGCGGATTGTTTGCATATGCGGCCCAGGGCCAGGGAGGGCATTTTTTTGGAATACTGGATACAAAAGAAAAAGAGATGGCGGGGACGTTTGAATCACGGGATGAGATTCTCGTGCGGACAGACACGGACGCCATTTATGTGGCAAACGCAAACCTGCTGTCGCGTTTTGATGCTGAGACGCTAAAAGAAACGGAGCTTGCCTATCTGGGAGGAAATACGGTTTTGGATTTTGACGTTCGGAAGGACTTTACGATGGTGGAAAGGGAGGACGGCGCGCTCTGTTTTTATGACCGGGGTGCAAATCCGGGGGACGTAATAACATGCGGGCGGAAAAGTGATTTTGTAAAGCTTACGCAGGGGGGCGCGCTGTTTGCGGACAGGGAGGAGCCGCAGATCCATATTATGCGGTTAGAAGATCATAAGGATACGCAGCTATTTTCCTATGACCCGTCTGATTCCCATGCGGAGGCGCGGGTGAGTGCGGATGAAAAGACGCTGATGCTGTTTGATTATAAAGGGTTTTGTACGTACAACCGGCAGGGGAAGCGGATTGTCCAGTGTAGCCTGCCGCAGCCTGACCAGATTTATGACCAGCAGTACAGGCGCAGGGGCAGGGAGTCTTATCTGGAGGTGTACTGGTACGACGGGACGGTGCGCTGCTACGGCGTAGATGGTAAGGTGATTTCCGAGGAGCAAAAAGCCCCTCCGGATAAAAAACTGGAAGAGGAGTTTGTTACCGGCCGTTACCGGATTGTATCTAAGCTCCATGAGCCGCCTAAGGTATATGACAAAAAAAGCGGCAGGTTTCAAAAAGAGCTGGAGCAGGACGGGGGGCTTACGTATGTGACCCAGCTTGCGGACGGGTTTTTGATGACGGAGTATACGACTACGGAATTAGAGCGGTATGGCATTTTGCTGGACGGGCAGTTAAACGAGGTGGCAAGGCTGCCGTATTTGTGCGACATATACGGGGATACGGCGGTATTTGATTATCAGAACGGGTCGGTGCGCTCCTGCGGGATTTATTCGCTGGAGGAATTGACTGCGTTGGGCAGGTCTTTTGAAGCGGAGCCCGGCGGCAGATAGAGGGCTGCGGTTTGGCCTGGGGCTTTGCGTTTACTGCAAAGTCCGTGTGGGAAAGCAGGGGATGCTGTAAAAAGGAAAGAGGTGACAGGCGCAAAAGAGGGTATCCCGGATAATGTTTCTGTGGGTAATACCGCAGAGGAGCAAACTTTGAAAAAAGTGCTTTGCACGGTATGGGAAAGTAAGAAAGAAGCGCTTTGCATGGCACAGGAAAGTAAGAAAGGGGAGAAAAATGAAGCGGTTAAAAAAAGCGCTTGCGGCGGTTTTAGCTGCGGCGGTATGCGTTACAGGGCTGCCGATGGCTGCGCTTGCCAAAAAAGCGCCGGAAACAGACGTTTTATCCTCCGCGGAAAAAAAGGCAGCGGATGTGGTAAAGTTTAATACGGGCAGCTTTGAGTGGAGCGTAGTGGATAAGGCGAAGCTAAAGAAGCTGAAAAAAGCGGATCCCTCCGGGGATTTTAGCAGTTATGTAACCTATGACAAGGATGGAAGGTATCAGATTCAAGTGGAAACAGATGCTTTTTTCCCATATGAAGTACAGTTTTCGTATAAAGGGAAGACAAAAAGCGAATGGTTTTTAGACCGGGAAGATACGGTAAAAGCCGGGGGACATGAGTTTTATCTGTCGGCCCCGACGACCGGGAACGCGGTGACTTCCATGCGTATGGAAGCGGGCGGCAAATCCGTGGTTGTGTATCCGCAGAAGAAAGAGTTTACAAACGGCGGGAAAAAGGCCGGGGTGAAGTCGCTGCTGCCGTTAAAAGAGGAGAGGCTGCAAAGCGGTACAGTGGATTTTCACAAATTTACCCCTGTGGAATTGTCCAGGGTCAGTGTATCGGTAATTACGGGCGGCTCCGTTGCAGGCGGCGGGACACCGGTTTCGGTTATGTGGAGGGACTGTTCTTACAGCAGAGATAATAACAGCTACCAGATTACAGATGTGAATGGAACGATGGATTTATGTGACGTAGATAAACTGGAAATGATTTTTGGGGAAGCAGACCAGCTAAATGCGGGTAATACCCGTTATCTGCTGTCGGTCAACCATCCAAGCTATTACAGGTGGCTGGAACCGGAGGTTACGGATACAGGAGGCGGACAGAAAAATATCGGTAATGGCTATTATGACGATTTTACGGATGAAAACGGGGAATCAGGTAAGTCCTATGAAATAAGATTTTATGGTACGGAAGAAAGGATTTATATGCTGGCCCTTAGCCTGAGCGGCTCTGTATTTCCAAATGGGCATGTATATAGCGCCATGAAAGTTTATGAGGGAAAATACCAGGCTTCCGATGCACTGCCGCAGGACAAAGACATTACAAACCGAATCTGGAAGGAAGGCGGGGGAGCGGCAAGCGGATATGCGGTAGAAATAGATGAGTTTTATGAGGAAAAAAATATTTGGGTTACATTTGTTACAGAAGATGCGCAGGGAAAAGAGACGGGCCGTCTGCCGGTAAGGTTAGAGCTTGAAAAATACAGGGAAAGCGCTTCCATATCCTCCGAATATGGTTTGTATCAGGTTAAGGCTGACGGAACAAGGGGAAATTCAGCAAATAATTTCTCCAGCAGTTCTTATGAAGATGATATCAGGGTGGAAACTTATACTTTGTACAGCGGCCTTGACGCAAACCAGGAATATTTTTCATCTTCCTTCCACTATAACAAGAATGGTAAAGTGGTGCAGATTAACGGGGATGTCTATGCATATATCGGAAACTATAATACGTTAGACGAGGCAAAAGCCGCAGGTGCGGCGGATGTAACCAGCGGGTTGTTCAGCCAGGATGGTTATAAAGCCAATTACAGCAGCGGGATAACGTTTACTATTTTTTACAAATCCTTAGACGGTACGAAGTGGGAAAGCACAAAATACCGCATAAAAGCAGAAGCATATGGTTCGCCGGAAAAGCCGCCTGTCACGAATCCGGAAGAGCCGCCTGTTACAAACCCGGAAGAGCCGGTTTTAAACAGCGGGACAGATTTTGAATACGAAGGGATTTTACAGGCCAGCGGCGGTTCGGAATTGGATGCTTATATTTTAACATCTGGAAACCAAAGTGATTACAGCTACGTAAGCGGGGCACATAACTACGATTCCTACGGGGAAGGTAATTTTTTTACTGTTTTAGTGGAAAACGGGGTCGACCTGACGAATCTGATTTTAAAATTTTCGTTATCTGCCGGGGCTACTATATACGATAAAGATACGCAGCAGGCAGTCGTATCCGGCGTAACGCCGCTTGATTTTTCCAAAGGCGCCAGACAGCTTATCGTTTCGTCCGAGGATAAAGAAAATTTTAATAATTATTTTATCCGGGCGCTGAAGGCAGGGCCAGGGCAAAGCGGGGCGGCTGAAACACCGGAAGATGCAGGCGGGGAGGATACGCAGTCCGACGAAGGAACAGATTCACAGTCCGACGGGGCGGATATGCAGTCCGAAGGCGCTTCTAAGCCTGCGGAATTGTATATTATGAGCCTGGACGACGACCAGGAAACCATACATAAAACAGAGGAAGGCGGAGTAGTAAAGGCGGCCCGCGAGGTGTTTTTGGACAGTTACCATGATTCCAGGCACGATATACTGGTGGCAAATATCGGATATGAGCCGATGGAGGCGTTAAAAGTAGAATTACAGTCAAGTGTACTGGAGCTGGATAAATACTGGACTTTGAAAGGGGCTAAGCCGCTTGGGGCATTTACCGCTATCACGACGGAGGATGATACCGAGGTGGGGCAATTGCCGAATCTTGCGATGGTGCGGCTGATTGCAAAAGGGAATGCAAAAGTTACGGACAGTGAAAGCCTTGGAACGATTAGTTTTTCTTTCGGCGGGCAAAAAAAGATAGAGTTTTCCCTGACCGGTATCATTGGCGACCCGTGTATTACAACTACAGAGATCACAAGGCCGGCGACGCAGTATGTCCCATATGGCATGATGATTACGAATAACAACAAGTACAAGAAAAACCATCCATATTATTCCCTGGCGGGGGGAACGCTGCCGGAGGGTATGCATATCGCGTCCAATGGGGAGCTTTACGGCGTGCCAAAGGAAACGGGTACTTTTACGTTTACCGTACGGATGGTAAATGGAACCGGATATGGCGGCTCCGACACAAAGGAGCTGACGCTGACGGTTCGGGAAAATACGGATGATAACGTTATAAGTGCGCAGGATCCGGGATATGAGCTGCAAAAGTATTTTGACCATATTGGTGAAACAACCGCATCCGGGGATTATTACATTGAGTCAGAAGGTGAATTTTCGGAATTTTTAGACCTTTACATCGACGGCGAACTAATGGAAAAGGGGACGGATTATACGGCGGAAGAAGGCAGTACATGTATTACAATCGCAAGCCAGTCCCTGAATAAAAAAGAGGGGACACACACCATCGGTGTAAAATTCCGCTCAAAGAAGGATAACCTGATCAAAGCGGCTGCACATAACTATAGGGCGTCTAATTCCAACAATTCAGGAGGAAGCTCCGGCGGCTGGACAGGTGGCTGGACGACGCCGACGACACCAAGCCAGCCAAGCCAGCCAACTCAGCCAGGCCAGCCGACGACGCCAACTCAGCCAAGCCAGCCGACGACACCGACGACGCCAACTCAGCCAACCCCTCCGGCTCCTCCAGAACCGCAGGTTAAAAAAGAAATACAGTATGCCGTAAATTATGATACGAAAGCAGGCGATACGCTAAAAAGCATCGCAAAGCTGTACTATGGCACTACCAGTAAGTGGGAAAAGATTTACAATGCCAATAAAGGCAAGGTAACGAAGTCCGGAAAGCTGAAAGCAGGCATAAAGCTTGTGATCCCTGCGTTAAACTACAGGGTGGAAAAAGGAGATACGCTAAAGGATATTTCCCAAAAGTACTATGGAGCGCAGCGTAAATGGTCACAGATTTACGAAGTGAACAAAGATATCGTCCCATCCTCCGGGGCAGTAAATAAGGGGATGCGGCTGGTAATCCCGTTTCCGGTGTGTCGTGCATTTTATGCCGTAAAGAAAGGCGATACGCTGCAAAGCATTGCAAAGAAATATTACGGCAAGAGTACGATGTGGGAAAAAATCTATGAGGCAAATAAAGGCAAAGCGGACAAGTCCGGGAAAGTGAAAGCGAGAAAGAAGCTGCGCATTCCTACGATGGTCTGCACTACTAAGAAAGGGGATACCCTTAAATCCGTTGCAAAGCAGTATTATGGCGCGCAGCGCAGATGGACGCAGATTTATGAGGCCAATAAGGACGTGGTATCTTCCTCCGGGGAAGTGAAAGCCGGGGCAAAGCTTGTAATACCAGTACCGGTATTCCGGGCGTTTTATGTGGCAAAGAAAGGGGATACGCTTAAAACCATTGCAAAGAAATATTACGGTAAGAGCGGCAAATGGAAAAAGATACTGGAAGCAAACAAGGGCAGCGCATATAAGTCCGGAAAGGTGAAAACCGGAAAGAAGCTGCAGATTCCGTTGCTTACTTACAAGGTGGAAAAGGGCGATACGGTAAAATCCCTTGCCCGCAAGTTTTATGGCAAAAAGAGCGGCTGGCGGGATATTTATCAGGCAAACCAGGATATAGTTCCAAAATCCAAAAAGCTGAAAGCAGGGACTACTTTGGTGATTCCGGTACCGGCAGATTTTGGCTAAAGCTTTTTCCCCGGGCAGGACAGTCCTGCCCGGGGGATAACGGAAATAAGGAGTACTGAAATGGGACAGTTAAAAAAGTATGGGCTGCTTGCGTGTATGGCCGTCTTTTTTTCTTTTTTCTGCACAGTTACAGCTCGCCCGGCGGACAAGCCGGTTGTGGTGGAAACCTTTACCGGGGAAAATGAGGCCGTCGTTTATCTGAAAGGCATTACCGGGCAGCTTTCCGATGCCACAGTCCAGGCCGGCAGGACGGCCCTTGAGTCTGTGGCCCAAAGCAGGCTGTCGGAAACCGGGCAGCCTGTAAAAACGCTGGTCATGCTGGATAATTCCATATCTGTCAAAAAAGCCAGCCGCGGCCATATTTTAACGCTTCTGGAAAAAATCATCGCACAGAGGATGGAGCGTGAGCAGATAGCGGTAGCGGTTTTTAACAAAGGGCTTGACTACCTTGTGGACTACACATCGGATGAAGCTGCACTGTACAAGGCACTGGATGATATTACGTACCAAAAGACAGACACCTATCTGACCGATGTATTGTACGGCCTGTTGTCGGAGCAATATTTACAAAATACAGAAGATGTATTTTACCGGATTGTCGTCCTGTCGGACGGCGTAGACAACAAGGAATATGGCTATACAAAGGAGGAGCTTGCGGCTCTGCTGAAAGAACACCCGGTTCCGGTTTATTCCGTCGGGCTTGAAAACGCGAAAAAGGGAAATCAAAAACAGCTTAAGAGTATGTTTGCAATATCCAGGCTCACAGGCGCGGACAGCTTTTTATTAAAAAATAAGCAGTCATTGCGCCCGATTTTGAAATCCCTGGACCGTGACCGGGATATCGTCAGGCTTTCAGCGGCCATCCCCCAGGAGCTGATGGACGGGGGCAAAAGGACGGTAAAAATAACATTTGATTCCGGAAAGAGCGTTTCGAAAGAAGTCGCCATGCCGCAGCCGTTAAAAGCAGACGCAAAGGATCCTTCGCCGGAACAGTACACCGCGCTGGCCGATGCCCGGCCAGATACCAAGGATGGACAATCTGAACCGGAGGATGAAAAAAAGGGGCAAAATTTAATTCCGCAGCTTTTTCGAAAGCCTGTGATAGCAGGATTGGCCGCGGCGCTTGTGCTGGCCGCCATATCGGTAATCTGCGCGGTAAGAAGGAGGTCCGGGAAAATCTCAAAACGGGAGCAGAATTATTATTCTAGGCAGGGGAGTGTTACGGGATTTTCCCAAAAAAACGCCGGAAAACAAAAGCAGGGCAGTATTTCCGGAAAGGGACAGAATGATATGAAAGGCCAGGGGATACCGGACTTTAAGTCAGGGGACGGTATTACAGTCCAGGAGCCGGAACAATGGGACAGCCAGCGGACAGAGCGGGTATCGGAGGATACTCAGACGGAGGATGATACAGAAATTGATCAGGATGAAGGCGGGGAAGGGTCATATTCTGTTACACTGACCGACCGGAATGTGCCGTCTATTTGTTTTAAAATTCTGCTTTGCGACAGCGTGACCATAGGCAGGTCGGCGGATTGCGGTGTTGTAATAGATTACGATAAATCCGTGTCCGGCAGGCATTGCAGGCTTACGGTGCAAAACGGCAGGTTTTACGTCACAGACCTTAATTCTTCAAACGGCACATTTTTGGATGGCAGAAAAATCCAGACGAAAGCAGAAATCAGCTCCGGGAGCCTGCTTGGGATGGGCAGGCTGACTTTCCGGTTTGAACAGGGGGATTCCTGGTAAGTATATCATAACAAAAATATGGAGGATTTTTAGAATGCGGGAAAATTTATGTGTAACCCGCTCTGAAAAAGGAGAAAAATGGAACAAAAGAAAAGGAAACAAAAACAATTTAGTACAGTAAAGGCATTGGCAATACTCGTAAAAACAATTTAGTACAGTAAAGGCATTGGCAATACTCGTAGCAGTAGTTTTCCTGTCCTGCATAAAAGCCGGCCCGGCTAAGGCGGCGGAACAGCCGGTATCCGCGGCACCGCTGCCGACAAACGGGCAATGGGGGTAGGAGCAATGGGGGTAGGAGCATTGGATTACGGACACGGATACCTTGCAGTGGTATAAGATTCAGATACTGTCAGAATTACAGTAGTTTGGGGAAATATACGTTTACGGTAACTTCTTTGGACAAGGCGAACTGCGGTCATGATTATAAGGCGGACACAGTGGAGCCGACTTATACAAAGAAAGGCTACACGGCATACAAGTGCCAGAAATGCGGCGATTCCTATAAAGATCATTACACGGCGAAACTGGTATTGGATATGCCATATTTATATACTCCGTCAAAATACGGGAAGAAGGTTACGGTTTCTTGGTATTCCGTATCGGAAGCCAGCGGTTATCAGATTTATTATAAGTCGAATGGAAACAGCAAAACGCTGCGGGTGAAAGGGCAGGCACAGACAAGCAAGGCCATACGGCTTGCTTCTGCGGGCAAAACCTGCGTGGTGAAGATACGGGCTTACCGGACGGAGGGGAAGAAGACGGTTTATAGTAAATGGTCGGGGAAAAAATCTGTATAAAATGGATTTAGATTCATAAGGGGGTACGTTGGAGAGGGGATTGGATCAGCCTGGTCGGAGCCGGTTCAAAATATTGGGGCTTCCAGCGGCCGCCATATGCTTGGCTATCTGGAAAACGGAAAGATTGTTTTGGAAGAAGTATATCGTTTTGAAAATGGCATGACAAAATTTCTGCTGACGGGGAATAAAATTTCTGTGTAAACGAACGGGATATCAACCTAGCTGGTCGCTCTGTTTATAAGGGGTGGGACAAAGAACTGATCAGAATGATTGGGTCCCCGGCGGATATGCTTTTTCCGCTTCAGATGCCGAGGACACAAGCCGGGAGCCTGAAAAAGGAGGTTCAGGAAATTACAGGGTTTGACTGTAAGGTAGCGCTTTGTGGCAGCCATGATACGGCATCTGCGGTTATGGCGATGCCGGCAGCCGGAGAGGATATATGAGAAAAATCATAATTGATCCAGTTTGTGCAGAATCTGGCAGACATTGAAATATAAAAATGCATATTCTTTAATGCCGATAGGCAGAAGGAAATTGCAAGTCCATGTGAACAAAGAACGAAATCTCCCAGCCTGCCGGGCTGTAAGGCGGCAGGAAAGCAAGCTCAAGGCGGTCTTTCTGATATTTCATTTGCGACTACTGCAATGTCTTCACTACTGCCAACGCTCCATATCTCTGCATAGTCATGTAAAGTATATAAATTACTTTTGTTTCCCTTATCTTCACTAGTTCTACGCTCTACACTGATTATTCCTAATTCTTCCATATGCTCTATGCTTTTCTTTATCCATCTGACACTAATACCTGTCATTTTATGTAAGGTTTTCAGACTAGGGAAAGCTGTCAGTGTTTGATTATCTGCAAATCTCTTAATTACAATATATACTAACTTTTCATGTTTGTCTAACAATTCACTTTCAAGGAAGTCATTATATACAATCGTAAATTTACGTTGGTCAGTAGCACTTTTAATTTTCTTCCGTGCCACTTCATGATCCCCTTTTCTGTGCTTCTTCTAATTCCTTTGAAATAAGTTTAATTATCATCTCTTTAATACTGGTCTTTTGTTCTGTACAATAAATCTTGAATTTTTGATGCAATTCTTCATCAATTGTAACAACAAGATTCTTTTTACCTTCTGCCACAAAATCAACCTCCCTTATCAGGTAATATTTACAATATATTGTATCATTTATAAAGAAATAAATCAATCTTTATTTAGTGTATTTATGTTTTACTCGTTCCTTCATTCCTGATAGATTGATTGAGTTTAGTTACAATAGGTTTAGTTATATAAGTATAGTTCCGTATCACTGAGTAGCATAGGGTAAACGTATGTTCAATACTAAAATATAGCTGTTTTATATTGCGTAAACAAGCGTATATAGGCCATTTCTAGCCATTTTGATCACAGTGTATATAAAAACCATAAAGGCATTTTAAGTCGAATTTTGAGCAAATAACGCTTAATAAAAATAGTAATTATGACGTAAAATAAAAGGCATGTTTTATAGACAAAAAGACATCCTCTACCGGGGCAAATTGCTCTATATTTGCTTCCTTTTCGGTCAATGTTGTTTTTCATTTTATATCCCCTTGAAAGGTTTCATCAGGCATTATGGTAGGATATCTGCACCAGAAATTTTAAGTAAAATTCTGGATTCATTTTAAATCTAACTATTTGAAAGGGAGTATTTTTATGGCATACATATCTTTTGACCGAAAAAGAATGAAAGCAACAAGGGCATATTGCAAAAATAGAAGAATATATGGGCAGTATTATGCGAACCCGCCGCCCGGGCATGGTATCTGCCCTGTTGTCAAATATAACATTGCAAATTTTAAAGAGGAGAGGGAATTGCCTATGAAGAAAAAAACGTTAAAACTAATGGCAGTATTTTTAAGTATGTTGTTCATCCTTACTGGTATTCATCCTGTCGGCCATTTTTTGCATACAGTACATGCGGCGACCGGGTTAAATATGAACGGGTTTACTATAAAAGGGTATCCGTATTCAGACAGACATTTCCCGGTATACAATTCCACTGGGTCAGGAAAAAGGCAGATCGGGACTTGTTACGGAAATGAAGACTGGATTGTTATTCATGGCGTAGGAAGCGATGGATGGAGCCGCATCACATACCCGGCAGGGCGGTCAACAAAAACAGGCTATTGCTTGACGGAATACCTTTTCCAGAATACGGATTTTGATGGGGCTGCTGGGTCTGTTAAATCAAATATCACGACCTACACAAAGCCTGGCTGTGCCACAAGGTACGGGACATCCACACGTGGCGATACAGCACTCATTGTAGGGTACGCAAACGGAAACACGCAAATTTTATATCCGTGCGGATCATACTACAAATCAGCTTGGATCAAAGGATCCTATACAATTAACAATGGTACGTTGACAAATGGTGGAAATTCCAACCAGCCAAGCCAGCCGTCAGGCGGTACGCTCCACTCGCCTGTCCCATCAGGATGTAAGTTCAACAGGATGACAAGCGATAACAGATGGTATGGCTACCACGACATCAACCGTGGCGTTTCGTCTGCGACTCCTGTCTATGCAATTGCAGACGGGACTGTTACTTATAAACAAGCTTACCGCGTATATAACGGCGTTAAGAAGTTGACAAGCTATGGCAACTTTATTGAGTTTACAAACGGAACCTATACAGCAAAGTACTGCCACCTAAGCCGTTTCGCAGGGTCTGGCCAAATACTGCCAGAGTAAGCGGGAGCACAGGCGTATACACTATCACAAGAAGGAATGTGAAAAAAGGGGAGGTGATCGGATATATCGGGCAGACCGGAAACGCGAGCGGAGTGCATCTGCATTTTGAACTGCGCAGGAATGGTTCGCGCATAGACCCGACTTCTGTGATCGGAGGGCTGAGGTAAGAATCTCATCATTGCTGCTATCCTGCTAAAAGGATAGCAGCAATGATGAAAAACATATTTTGTGTCCATGCTGTATATCCTGGCATGGACACAAATATAAATATACAGTTTTATAACCTGGCGCTATTTTTATTTAAGGTAACCATATAGAGATGTAATCAGTCCGGTAACATCCGACGTAAATTCTGCCATTCCCCGTTTACCAACAACCGTTCTGTAACATGCCTCTGCACTTGCCCTGGGAAGCACATTCGTATGGGCAGCCGGATTTCTATAATCGTTTCGGACATTTTCACATCTTTGAACAAAACATATAGGGTCGTCTTTCTGATAAAATGACAATAATGGTGTTTCTTTATATTCATCTTTTACAATCGTTTTTAAATACTCTTTCATTTTACTATGAAGCAAACGATCTTGTTCTTCGTCGGATTTCCAGTCAGGACGGCCCAAAAAAAATGGCATCATTCCCATTGTAAAAGTTTTTTGCAGTGTTAATTTTGGCGGTTTTCCTGTTTTGACTTTTTTTCATAATCATTCTTATTCCAGGAAAGCAATTTCTCCGGCCATACTTCAAATGTTTTTCCCCATATTTCATAGTCTGGCTTCCCATATTTTAATTCCATATACCTCTGAAAACCAACAAAAAATACTTGTTTAAGATCAGCTTCCAATGCGGATGTAGCAGAAATACAAATTCCACTAAAATCAAAATTCGCCTTCCTGATTTGAGCGCAGCTCATCCATAAGACGCCTGCGGATATTAATGACGTCTTGGATGTCTGGCATATCTGGTTCCAGGCGTTCCCAAATAGTTTTTGCAGATATAAAGTTTCTTGATCTATCAGGTCATTTGATACAACTATAGTACTATTTATATACTCTGCAGAAGTTCCTATAAAATCAGAAACGATAGTATCATTATCTTCATTATCTGCAGTATATTTTAATCTGGATTTGGCTGTGCCAAGCCATTTATTTAAATCATTTTCAACAAAGTTCACAACCACGTTCAACTGTTGTTCCATTCTTATAATCCGCCTTTCTGCAAAGGCACCAATGCGTCATGAAACATGTTGGCTGACTTTCGCTTTTCTTTTCTATCTTCCTTCTGATATAATTCTTTTATAAGACTGACACACTACAGAACACGTGGAGGTGAGTGGCGGGGCTGTATAGCGGCGACCTCG
>CANDMI010000049.1 GCA_947385775.1 uncultured Eubacterium sp.
CACAATATCTAATTGACATTGCCCATGCCTCAAGCGCATTATTCTGTAATATTTGATTTTTAATATAAGCCATTTATTCACTCTCTTCATTTTGTAATAAATATAATCCAACATCCCGTTCCCCATGCTCATGCCGCTCTAAACGATTCCAATATACTATCTTACGGATTCGTCCTTCTGTTGTTTTAAATCCGGCTTTTTTTATAACATCTGAAACCCTTTGTTTCATTTCCTGCCCTCTTTCCAAAGCATCCAAAACTATCTTCTCTAAATACTCCTGCTTTCGTTTATCTCCTAAATCTGAAAACAAAGCACTTGCTGCAACCAAAGCAGTTCTCATATATTGCGCATGGTCTTTAAACAAATCACTATCTATATAAAATCCTTTACTCTCTATAAACTGACTGCAAAATGTAATTACTGTGCGCGTGTTACCTTCCCGATATGGATGCACTTTCCAAAGCTCAGCTAAATATTCTGAAAACATTTTTGCCACTTCATCAATAGGGGTCTTTTCCCAAGTGTAATGATTCATTTTATCTAAGACATATGTAGCATCCTTTACAATATCAAAACAATCAGAATATTTGATTGAGATACCACCTAACGCCGGCTCTGATTTTTCAATATTTATAATTCTAATTTTTCCTGCCCATTCATAAATATCTTGAAAAATATAATGATGTACATCGCAAAGCGCTGCAAAATCAAAACGGCTGACGGATTCTCCTATCACAAGTTCCGCTAGCCGTATACTCGTATATTCTGCTTCCATGCACGATAACACTTCCCTGTCCCGTACATCAGCAAGATTCTTCAGAATATCTGTATGTGGATATAAATATGGATCATTCATAATATTGTCCTTATTCTTTCATCTTATACTTTTTGTCTAAAACTTTACGCATATCCTCCGTGGTCATTTCTCCATGACTTTCTTTTTCAATTAATTCTTTAAATTCTGGGGATGGTTCTAATCCATCTACTTTAATCATACCTAATGCATAATCCCATTTTTTATCTGTACTGACTAGCATAAAATCAACTCCCATATTCTTTTTTATTTATTTTATCATGTTTTATGAACAATATCCATCACAACTTTTTACCTACCACATATTAAAACCCTCGCAAATGGCACATCCACACCACTTACAAGGGTTCTCATTCTTATTTCTATTCGCCTGATTTCGACAAATTTCTACTGATTCATCTGCGCCGCCACTTCCGCCGCAAAATCCTCATTCTTTTTCTCAAGCCCTTCGCCTGTCTCAAAGCGCACGAACTTTTCAATCTTTACGGTTGCGCCGGCTTCTTTGGAAACCTGCTCTAAATATTTCGCTACGGTCTGCTTTCCGTCTTCCGCTTTTACGTAAATCTGGTCTACAAGACAGATTTCTTTTAATTCTTTGTTTACGCGGCCTTCGATCATACCGTTGATAACCTTTTCCGGCTTTTGGGACTCTTTCGGGTCGTTCATAATCTGGGCGCGTAAGATTTCTTTTTCATGCGCGATGTATTCTGCGCTGATCTCGTCTCTGCTTACGTATTTCGGATTTAAAGCCGCAATCTGCATACATAAATTGCGGGCTGCTTCTTTTACCGCGTCGTTTACGACTTCTGATTCTACTGCAACCACAACGCCGATGCGCCCGCCGCCATGGATGTAATCCACTACGCAGCCGTTTGGAGCTTCGATTTTTTCAAATCGGCGAATCTTTAAGTTTTCTCCAATCACGGCAACCTGCTCTACCAGGGAATCTTTTACGGTCTTGCTGGAATCTTCCATCCATGCTTCGTCCATAAACGCGTCGATATCTACGGATGTGGACGCAAGCGCCTGTTTTGCGACTTTTTCCACATAAGTCTGGAATTTTTCGTTTTTCGCTACAAAGTCTGTCTCGGAATTTACTTCTACAATAGCAGCTTTTTTATCATTTTCAATCGCGATCCTTACAATGCCTTCCGCCGCAATGCGGGAAGCCTTCTTTTCCGCTTTTGCCTGACCGTTTTTTCTTAAGAACTCAACGGCAGCGTCCATATCGCCGTTTGTTTCATTTAACGCCTTCTTGCAATCCATCATGCCTGCGCCTGTCATTTCACGCAGCTCTTTTACCATTCCTGCTGTAATAGCCATTTTATTTTCCTCCAAAAAAACAATTATTCTGCCGCAGCCGCTTCCATTTCTTCTTCTGCCTGCTCGTCCACTTCTTCCGCCTCTCCCTGCTTTGCCTCAATGACCGCGTCCGCCATCTTGGATACGATCAGCTTCACGGCGCGAATCGCGTCGTCATTGCCCGGGATTACAAAGTCTAATTCTTCTGGATCGCAGTTTGTGTCCGCAATGCCGATCAGTGGGATTCCCAATATATGCGCTTCCTGCACACAAATCCTTTCTTTCTTCGGGTCTACGATAAAGATTGCGTCCGGAAGGCGTTTCATTTCTTTGATGCCGCCAAGGTTGCGCTCTAATTTTTCCTGAAGCCTCTTTAAGGCAAGCACTTCTTTTTTCGGCAATACTTCAAACGTGCCGTCCTCTTCCATTTTTTCGATGCTCTTAAGCTTTGCGATACGGCTTTGGATCGTCTTAAAGTTGGTCAGCATGCCGCCCAGCCATCTTTCATTTACATAATACATGCCGCAACGCTCCGCTTCGGTCTTGATCGCGTCCTGCGCCTGCTTTTTCGTTCCTACAAAAAGGATCGTCCCGCCGTTTGCGACGATATCCGCAACAGCGTTATAAGCATCGTCCACTTTCCCGACTGACTTTTGCAGATCGATGATATAAATCCCATTACGCTCGGTATAAATATACGGAGCCATTTTTGGGTTCCATCTTCTTGTCTGATGTCCAAAATGGACACCGGCTTCCAATAACTGTTTCATTGAAATAACGCTCATTTTTCTTTCCTCCATCTGGTTTTATTCTGCCATATGCTTCCGATTGCAGCGCCAACCTTTTTTGCGCGCAAACCGCGCAAGCTTTTCAGGCACCTGACTGCTCCACATATGTGATTTTTCGCTGCATGCCGCAACGATTGCTTCAACGTCAATACTATAGCATAAGTCATTTCATGCTGCAAGCATTTTTTTCATGATTCCGAAAAATTTGGTTATAGTTCAGCCAGCCGATGTGGCCAGCTGCGAAGTTGCAAAAAACCGCTCCTGCCTGTCACTTGCTTGTTAAGATCTTTGCGATCTGTTCAAAGGACGCCCCCTTTTTTATATGGTAAGTTCCAGGCTGTAACAGGTTGTCGTAGCCATGGGCGCCAAGGTACGCGTTAAATTCCTCCACGTCGTCCACAAGCCCAGCATCGAATACTTTTTTTGAAACCGCGCGGGATACGTCCCCGCCTTCTACCTTTACTATGATCTTATCGTTTTCGTCGCCTTTTTTCCCGTCCTCGCTGTCCTTTTTTGAGTCTTCCTTATCTCCGCCGCCTTCACCGTGTGGATCTTTTCCGGTATCAGAAGACCCGCCGTCTCCTGCATTTTCTGGGCTGTCGGAGCCGCCATCCGCGCCGGTTCCATCGCTGGATGGATTCGAAGCGTCGCCCTTTGTGTCATTTCCATCGCCGGATGCGCCTGACGCTCCATCCGCGCCGGTTCCATCGCTGGACTGACCTGGATCGTTTCCGGCATCCGAAGGCTCGCCCTCTCCTGCGTTGCCTGGGCTGTCGGAGCCGTCGTCTGCGCCATCTCCATCGCCGGTTTGTCCTGGGTCTTGACCGTCTGGCGCATTGGCGTTGTCATTTCCTTTGCCTGGTATGTCCGCAAGCGTGCCAGAGGAACCTTCCTCCATAACCATCCCAAGCTCCATGGCGCGCTGGATGACTTCAGCGTCTGACATATTATCCTGAAATAAAGATGCAGCTGACAAAATTATCGTCGCTACGATAACTCCTATCCCTGCACCCCGTAAATAATATTTAAACTTCACTTACATGCTCTCCTTTATAAAGCCCAAGTATCAGCCTTACCTCGCCTACGCCCATGCCAAGCCTTTTTGCGATCGCTACGGAATCCTTTCCTTCCTCATACAGCTTTATGATCTCGTCCTTGACGTTTGATTGCTTTGCTTCCTGCGCGCCTGCGTCTTTACGCTCATTGCCTGCCTTAGCCCTTGGCTGCGAAAAGCCATCCTGCGTCATATCCGGGCTTTCCTGTCCCCCCTGGGACTTTTCCTGGTATTGGTCATGATCCTGTTTCTGATTTTGCGCATAATTTTGATTCTGAGCATGATCTGGAATTTGATCCGAATCTTGATTCTGACTTTGCGCCTGGTTTGCCTGTCCTGTCGTGATCTTAGGCTGCGCTTTTGGCGCTGTGGAGGCGTTTCCTGGCTGCACGGCGGCTTTTGCGGTAGCCTGCACCTGGTTGGCTGTCTGCAACGCATACAGCTGCGCCTGCTGTTTTAGCTGCCCTAAGCAGGAATCCGCCATTTCGTCTGCCTGGGACTTAAATTCATCAATCTGCTTGCTGATCCCGTTGGAAAAATCGGTAAGTTCGGTATGCTTGTCATTCAACATGCTGTATAAAAACATAATCTCGTTATGCGTCTTATTCATCTTTTCGATCACAGTGTCTGAATATTCGTCGATCGCCATGATCTTTTCATTGGTCTGCTTTTCCAATGCCCGCTCGGTGCGCTCCTTGCTCGCGTCGATCGTTTCCTCTACGATGTCCACGACCTTTTGCTTTGAATTTTCAAGCTCACGTTCGAGCATCATGCCCATTTCTTCTTTACTAAGCTCTGAAATATGCTCAATCTCGCCTGGCGACAATTTTTCCGTTACCCAAAAGCTTCCAAGAAGGAACAGCATCCCTATGATCAATAAAATAATCTCAATCGTTGTCATCCCGATATCTCTCCTTTATGCCAAGGCGCCTGGCGCTCCTTAAGCGGCGTGTTTAAAGCCGCAAGATGCGCCAGGGCATTATATTTTAATGTCAAAACCGCCCGACATAGTCATTTTTAGTTTCACGCTCCCATCCTGCGCAGACTTTGGCCTGTCTTTTTTCTTTTTCTGTTCCTGCTGCCGGTATTCGTTGGAGCCTTTGTCTTTTGCGTCCTTATCGTTTTTCATCTGGGAAGCGTCGTCTTTTACGTTTACCTGCTGCGCCTGCTTTTGCTCCTTTTGCTCTTCCTGCACCTGTATATACTGCTGTTCCACGGATGGCTTCGTTTCCTCTTGATGGCGCATCGCGCCCACATCCTGGGTGTTTTGTATCATTCCATTTAAATGGACTGGATGCACGTTCACACAATCACCTTCTTTTTAGCGTTTGACCAATATGTTCATATAGCTTCCAAGGCTTTTTTGCATTTTTGCAAGCGCCTTTGTATGCAGCTGCGATACCCTTGATTCTGACACGTTTAAGATCCTGCTGATCTCCTTTAACGTCAAGTCCTCATAATAGTACAATAAAATTACTTTTCTTTCTTTTTCTGTAAGCTGTTGTATCGCTTCGTTTAATTTTTCTTTTAGCTCTGTTTCCTGTACCCGTTCCTCCGGCTGAATGAAGTGGGAATTGTTTTTCGCGTCCATCACAGGCTCGCTGCCCTGCTCCATAAATTCATTCAAAGAAACTACATTTGTGATCTTTAATTGTGACTGCCACTCCGACAATTCTTCATCCGAAACCCCAAGCTCCTGGGCGATATCCTGCTCCAGCGCCGTTTTCCCGGTCTGCATCTCTATTTTTTTGATCGCCTCATCAATTTTTTTCTGCTTTTGGCGCACAGTCCTCGGAATCCAGTCCATTTTCCGAATCTGGTCTAAAATCGCGCCGCGTATCCGAAGGCTCGCATATGTCTCAAATTTTACTTCTTTATCTGTATCAAATTTATCAATCGCGTCGATCAGGCCAAAAATCCCGTAGCTGACTAAATCCTCGTATTCCACATTATAGCCAAGATACATGCTAAGCCTTCCGGCCACCACTTTTACCAAAGGGGCATATTCCAAAATTATCTGTTCCCGCAGCTCTGACGTCCGGTTTACCTGATACATTTCCCAAAGCTTTTCTTTTGAAACTTTTTTCATGCCTCTCCTCCAGGTTCTGATTTATTCCTGCTCATCCTCTTCCTCGATCACCCCAAGGTCCATATCCTCTAAAATCTCCCCGTCCGTAAACCCCAAGTCGTCTGCGGTAAGCTGGTCTTCATCCATCTTCTTCAAATTAATATCCAATACGATCTTAATGATATAGCCCAAAACGTAAAAGCCGAGCAACGCCCAAAACAATGTCCGGATAAAAAGCGAGAAGCTGAAATCATTTACAAACGAAATTATGCACACTGCAAAACCGGCTGCCAGCATTACAATGGCAGGAATTTGTTTTGTTTTCATACACTCCCCCTGCGTGACTCATATAATCTTCAACGGTTTCCCAACCGACTTTATGTAATATTCGCCGGTGTCGCAATGAAGCTCCACCGTCCGGCCGTAATTCAACCCCGTGTCCTCCGCAAGCAAGCGGATTCCCAGTTCTTTTAATTTCTTTTTTGACGCGATGGCATTTTTCTGCCCGATGCTGCCGACGGTGTCGGAGCCTGTCACCTCAAACATTTTTGCGCCGCCTGCGATCTTTGCCACCATGCGCGACTTGCTTGCCCCAGCCCGGATCATGCGGTTTACCAGCTCTGTGATTCCTGTATCCGCAAATTTGGCGATATTTGAATTATTCCTTATCTTTGTGCTGTCTGGCAGCATGATGTGCGCCAGCCCACCAATTTTTGTAACCGGATCGTAAATTGCAATCCCAATACAGGAACCAAGGCCAAGCGTTGTAATCGCATCTGGGCTTTTACATATATTTAAGTCCGCCATTCCAACTTTTATCATCTGACTCATCTGCTAACTCCCATACTCGTTCCACCTTAAACATTCTACCTGCAAACAAATTTTGAACATGCAATCTTTATAATGCAATCCCCAACGACTGCAAAATCTTGTCATACGAATCTAATTCCGGTAAAAGTATAAAGTAACCTTCCATCATCGTGTCATCGCCAAACGCCGTCTCGATCAAAAGCGCATTGTCCCCATACTGCCCAAACTGGATCGCAGGAATGCTTAAAATAGCGCCAGCCATGTCAACTGCGATATAAGGCACCGAAGGGCTGATGACTAAATTTGTCATAGCGGACAGCGCTGATAAATAGGAGCCCGCGATAATGTTGCCGATTTCTTTCATCGCAGACAGGTCCATCTCATCAAACGGTTCGTTATAGCTATCCTCCCTGCATAGCAGATGGTTTACAAGGTAATGCGCCGCGTCCATTTTTAATAAAAACATCAGGCTGCCTTCAATGTCGTTTTGCACGGTCAGGTAGATCCCAACGATCTCTTCCTCCTCGGAGCCGATCGCGGTATTTAATTCCTGCACCGGCATCAGCTTGACATTCGGGACTTCCATATTCAATTTTAAGTTCAACATCGTCGCTACGGCGGTCGTTGCATTCCCAGCGCCAATGTTGCCAATTTCCTTTAGAACATCGAAATACATACTGTTAATTTCATCAAAAGTAAACTTCGCCATCTGATTCTCCCCGCATACTGCTCTTAATTTCCAGATACAAGGTATAGCGGGGCGGCCCCCACTATACCATACTTTTATATCCCTTCGTGTTCGTCCGTAAACGTGCTGATATCAAATAAGGACACAAGCTCTTCCCCGTTTTTTCCAATGCCGTTAATGAACATTTCCTTTCCTTCCTGGGTGCTGTGGGACACTTTGTCAATATTGCTTGTTCCAAGGTTAATGACTTCCCTTACTTCATCCACGACAACGCCAAGCGCGTCCTTTTGCTCAAATTTCAGGATGATGATCCGAGACGCCCCGGTGTAAACGTCGTCCTCAAGTCCCATCTTCCTGCGTATGCTCATGACCGGAATGACCTCCCCGCGCAGATTGATCACCCCTTTGAAATAAAACTGTGAAGTCGGCACCCTTGTGATCTTTTGCATCCTTACAATATTGTCAATATAGCTGATATCGATCCCATACTGTTCACTGCCGATCTTTACAACGATATACTGTTTTTTTGTCTCTTCCGTCGTTTCGATATAATCCAATTTGAGCGCCTCCCTCTACATTAATGTATTTACATCCAATATGAGCGCAATCTCGCCATCGCCAAGGATCGTCGCGCCGCTTATGATCTTGCTGTTACGGATAAATTTGCCAAGGGATTTAATAACGATCTCCTGCTGGCCAAGCAGATTGTCCACTACAAGGCCCGCCTGCTTTTCCCCTTTATTTACAATTACAACAGTAAGGCTTTCTGGCGGCACATCCGGCTCTTCAATATCCAATATCTGGTTTAAGCGGATCAGCGGGATAACTGTGCCGCGCAGGTTAATGACCTCGTCCGCCTGCACATATTTGATCTCTGAAACCGGCACGTCCTCAATCGTTACGATAGAGCCTAACGCAATCGCAAACAGCTCATTATGCACCGACACTAAAAGCGCCTGTATAATGGCAAGCGTGAGCGGCAGCCTTACGATAAAAGTGGAACCCTCCCCAAGCTTGCTTTTTACCTCCACATCGCCGCCTAACGCCTCGATGTTTGACTTTACAACGTCCAATCCAACGCCGCGCCCGGATACGTCTGTAATTTTCTTCGCCATGGAAAAGCTTGGCATAAATAAGAAATCTATAATCTCTTTTTGCGTCAGGTTCTCCGCCTGCTCCGGCGTAACCAGGCCGCGCTCGATCGCCTTTTCTTTTACATGCTCGGTGTCAATGCCGTTGCCGTCGTCCCCGACTTCGATAATGACATTATTGCCCTCCTGGAACGCATTTAAACGGATAGAGCCTACTTCCGGCTTTCCTCTTTCCTTACGAACCTCCGCGCTCTCTAAGCCATGGTCTGCGGAATTGCGGAGCAAATGCTGCAACGGATCTCCGATCTGGTCTACAACCGTACGGTCCAGCTCGGTGTCCTCGCCCGTCATAAACAGTTCCATCTTTTTATCCAGCTTCCTGGACAGGTCGCGGATCATACGAGGGAATTTTGCCACAACGCTCTCGATCGGCACCATCCTGGCTTTCATAACGGATTCATGCAGGCTTGTGGTAATGCGTTCCAGATATTCAATCTGGTCGCGGAAGGACTGGCTTTGGGTGCCGTCCCCGGCATCGCTGGAGCTTATGGACACAAGGCTGTTTTTTGCGATGATAAGCTCGCTGACCTGGTTCATCAAAGCGTCCAGCTTTTCGATATCCACACGCACGGTGCGGTTTGCAACTGGCTTATTCACAGTCTTTCCTTTCGCCGCCCCTCCTGCGGCCTTTGACTTTTCTTCCTTTGCGCGCGCCACTGGAGCTGCTGACGGCACGATGGCGGTCTGCTTTTCTTCCTCTGACTCTGCCGCCTGCGGCTTGTTTTCGCTTTCGATCAGTGTTTCATATTTTACAAGCTCGCCGACCACGTCTTCAATCTCTGACACCGCTTTTGCGGATGAAAGCAGCTTTTCCGCGTCCTGGGTGTCTGAGATTGCAAAGAAGCTGAAATCCTGCTCAAACTTTTCATCCTCTATATCCTGTGAGCTTGGACTGTATATGATGATCTCCCCATACTCTTCAATGGCTTTGAACACCAAAAACGCCCTTGCCGCCTTTAACAGGCATTCCTTTTGCACATATACGGTAAACCCGTAAATGAACCTGCCTGACTCCTCCGCCGACTTTAAGGATTCCTTTTCCGCGTCCTTTAGCTCAATCTCCATGTATTTTTTACGATGCCCTGACGCGTCCGGCAAAGCCTCTTCCTGGGGCTTTTCCTCCTTTGGCGCTACAGCGGCCGGGGCTGCGTTGCCGTTTAATATGCCATTTAACGCCCCTATGATCGCATCATTGTCGTTTGTCCCTTCATCCGAAGTTTCTTTAATTTGGTTCAGATATCCCTCGATCGCGTCCAGACATTGGAATAGCACGTCAATGATATCGCCGTTTACCTTGATCTTGTCATTTCGCACTTCCTGGAACACATTTTCCATATCGTGCGTCAAATGCTGCATACGCTTAAATCCCATCGTCCCAGCCATGCCTTTTAAGGAATGGGCTGCGCGGAAAATTTCATTAATTACATCATGATCCTCCGGCTCATTTTCCAAAGCCATAATATTGTCGCTTAAGCTTTGGATGTGCTCTGCTGTCTCATCAATAAAAATCTCCAGATATTGACTTACATCCATTTCATTTTACCCCCACATGATTAATTATTCTTTTGGGAATATCCGTAAGCGTCGCCACTTCATCCGTAAGGCCCGCCTCCGCGATTGCCTTTGGCATCCCGTACACTACGCATGATGCTTCATCCTGTGAAATAACATAGATCGACTTTGCTTTGTTCAGCTCACGTATGCCTTCCGTCCCATCCGCACCCATGCCAGTCAAAACGACGCATGTGATGTGGTCGTAAGTAGACCGGCGCAAGGATTTGTACATCACGTTTGCGCATGGACGAAGCCCGCCGATGGCCGGAGCGTCTGACAAATGAATCTTGTGGTTTCCATCCTTTAACGCGACGACCTCCAAATGATACCCGCCCGGGGCGACATAGACGCAGCCCTTTTTTAAAATATCATTTTCCTGCGCTTCTTTCACCTCGACCCGGCTAAGCTCGTTTAGGCGCTCCGCCATAGACTTTGTAAATCCCATCGGCATATGCTGCACCAATACCATAGGCGCGTCCATATTCCGGTCCAGATACGGTATGACGCTCTGCAAAGCCTTTGGCCCTCCAGTGGAGCAGGCGAGCGCCACAAGCTTTTTCGAGCCGGAAGCCGCGGGCGCGGTCTTTCTTGGAACCGCCTTTGCAGTAGCAGCCGTCGTAGCAGTTACCGCGCTGGCCGCCTTACGCGCCGCCGCAGCCGCCGACGCTACCGCAGTCGCCCTTGGCTTTCTCGTTTCTAATACGGCGTTTAAGATATTCACCATATCGATACGGAAACGCGTGCCTTTTGCCTCGATGATGTTTTCAGGCTTTGTTAAAAAATCGACCGCTCCATACTCCATCGCTTTTACCGTAATGTCAGCGTCTTCTTTTGCCAGGGAACTGACAACGATCACTACAACGCGAATATTCTCTTTTTGCAATTTCTGTAGAAGCTCCAGGCCATTCATCCTCGGCATATTGATATCCAAAAGCACGGCCGCGTATTTGCCGTTTTTAATTTTCTCATAGGCTTCCAGTCCGTCTCTGCATGTGTCTGTCGCTTCATACTCATCACTTGAATTTACTATATCACAGATAGTTCTCCTCATGAGTGCAGAGTCATCTACAACTAAAATATTTTTTTTCATATTCCGATCATGCTTCTTTCTTTATTCTATTTTTACGTTCTTCATCAAAAATATACCGGATAATCTCTTCCCTTATTTTGCGGTCGTTTATAATAAACTCTGCCCTGTTTTCAAATTTTTCTTTATCCTTTGGCGCCTCCTTGGACGCTAAGATGCGCGCCGGGATCAGGTAATCCTTTACGTCGACCGCGCTTTTTAGCTGCGCCTCGATCAAAATATAGGAATCCTGTTTGTTTATCCTGCTTGTGATAAACCTTGCGCCGCCGCCGCTGATGTCAATGATCTGGCCTTCCTTCCTCGTCATCCCGATCTGCGGCGCGTCCACGAGCTTATAGTAATGCTCTGGCGCAATGTTAAGCGCCTGTCCCTGCGTCAGGTCATAATACGCCATTTTTATCATACAAGGCAGCCTGTAATATTCACGCCTTTGGTAACTGTGCAGCTGGCTTTTTAAGCTGACGCGGATAAAATAGCGGTTTTGCGTCTTATAGCGGTCTTTTACTTCCCCCGCCCCGCGAAACAGACCGCTTTGGGAATAAAACACAAATTCAAACCGCGCCCCTACCGGAAGTAAAACCAGCTTGCCGGACTCTAACGGCATAGACAGCTCCAGATCCTCATTTTCAAAAATATCTGTTACCGAGCTTTTATAAATGCGGGCATTTTTGCCGGATTTTTTTTCCTGCTCGATCTGGCTCATCAAACACAGCTCCACCTTGTTGCCCAATTGAATGATCTCTGACACCATAAGTCCTGATTCCCCCTGGCTTGTTTATCTCACTTAAATATGTTAAAAAACATCTGCCGTATTCCAAGCCGCTCTGGCTCTATCACAGGCTCCCCGTCCGTTAAGCTCCTCGCCAGACGGCCAAACGCCTGGGCGGACCTGGAATTTGGCGAGCTTAAAGACACGATCTTTTGCTCCCGCACGGAGCGTTCCAACAACGAATCTCTGGGCACTGTCCCAAAATAGTGCACCTCACCTTGTAAAAACTTGGATATGACGGAGTTTAGCTTTGCATACACGACCTGCCCATCCTCCGGTGACGTCGTGCGGTTCACCACCACTTCGATATTCGTATCCCCCCGGACAAATCCCGGATTGCCATAGAGCGCCTTGATCAGGGAATAAGAATCGGTCAGGGAGCTTGGCTCCGGCGTAAGAACGAGCAAAACCTCCGGGCTTGCCAACACAAACTCCATTACATTATTCGCTATTCCCGCGCCTGTATCAATCAAAATAAAATCGGTAAGCTCATCCAACTCGATCAGGTTATTGACCAGCCTGCCAAGCTGGGTCTTTGTTAAATTATTCATTCCGGTGATCCCATTTCCACCGGAAATAAATCCGATCTCCATAGGCCCTTGTGTAATAATTTCCTTCATCTTTTTTCCGTGATAGATCATATCACTTAAATTGTATTTTGGAATCGCGCCAAACATGACTTCCACATTTGCCAGGCCCATATCCGCGTCAAAAATTATAACCTTTTTGCCCAGTTTGCGCAAATGGATGGCAAGGTTGACTGCAACGGTAGATTTCCCAACTCCACCCTTCCCACTGGTTATTGTGATAACTCTTGCTTTGGATATCGAACGGACATTTTTGGCTTTGATTACATTTCTCAGTTGTTCTGCCTGATCCATCTTAATCTCCTCCAAGTAATTTTTTCACAACCTTTTGCGTGTCAAATACTTCGATATCATCTGGAACATTCTGCCCATATGTTGTATATGACAAGCTTGCCCCCGAATACAAATGGATATTTAACAAGTTACCATAACAGGAAGTCTCATCCAGCTTGGTGAAAATCAACTTGTAATCTGTAAATCTTTGGTAAATGTCGCATATATCCTGCAAGTCCCGATATTTTGTGGTTGCGCTGATAACCAAATACACCTCTGTCGCATAATCTCCGGATACGCTTTCGATCAGATTTTTCACGTCCTCGCACTGCGCCTCATTTTTGTGGGAAAAACCAGCGGTGTCCACTAAGATCAGGTCGCAGTCCGAAAATTTATCCACGGCATCTTTTGTTTCCTCTGGAGAATATACGATCGTAAGCGGCATGTCCAATATATTCGCATAAGTGCGAAGCTGCTCCGTCGCCGCGATGCGGTAGGTGTCGGCGGTTAAAAACGCGGCCTTTTTTCCTTCATCCACCTTATAGCGCGACGCGATCTTTGCGACGGTCGTCGTCTTCCCAACGCCCGTCGGCCCGATGAAAAAAACGACCAATGGCTTTTCCACATTTAATTCAATCGGCCTGGGCTGTCCAAATTTTAAGATCAGCTTCTGGTAAATATGGGACAATATATAATCAATGCTTGTGCCCTTGCTCGTCACTTTTTCTAATTCATCCAACACCTGGTTGGCGTATTTTTCATGCACTTCGTTATCCAAAAGCGTCTGGTACAGCATTTTTACAAAGGAAAAGCCTTCTTTCGCCTTACCGCCTTCCGCGTCCGCCATAACGTCCTCCTGATTCGCTTTTTCCGCGGATATCCGCTCTTCCAGCAGGCTTTGCAGGTTGTCCAGCCTTTTTTCGATCGCGCTGGAATGCGCCTTTTTTCCCTCGTCCTGGCTTCTTCCCACTTCACTTTCCCCTTGCTTTTGCAGCTGCTGCAACACCTTTTCCGCCTGCTGCTCCAGCGCCTTTTGCGGCGGCGTGACTGGTATCTGAATCCGTTCGTCCGCGGCTAAATTAATGCGCTCCGGCTGTTTGGAAGGCTCCGGCTCTTTTATAACCGGCTGCTGTTTTGGCGCTTCTTCTTCCAGCGCGGCCGTCACCTCATAGGTGACTCCTTTGAAAGCGCGAAACATCCCCTTTGGCTTGACCGTTTTCACATTCATGATCACGACCTCGGGCCCCATTTCCTTTTTTGCTTTTTCCACCGCTTCACTTTCTGTTTTCGCCTGAAATTTATTGATTGTCATTTATGCTGTCACCATCCCTACTGACTGTAATTCTACATTCGAATCTATTTCATTATAAGACACTACGATCAGGTCTTTAAAATAATCTTCTGTCATTTTCTTAAAATACATACGTACGATTGGTGATGTGACGATAATCGGGTTCTTTCCCAGATTTTCCAATTTCGCTATCTCGGTCTCTACGGATGCCATAATAAGCTTTGTCCGTTCCGGGTCGATCGTTAAATACGCCCCCTGTTCTGTCTGTTTTACCGACGACATGATCTCTTGTTCGATGTTCGGGTCTAACGTTATGACGCTGGTGGCCTCGTTTGGCATAAAGTAATGGCTGGAAATGGCGCGCTTTAGCGCCTGCCTTGTATACTCCGTCAATACGTCCGTATCCCTTGTCGTCGCCGCATGGTCTGCAAGCGTTTCAAATATTGTAAGCAAATCGCGGATGGAAATCCCTTCCGCAAGGAGGTTTTGCAGTACCTTTTGTATCTCCCCTATGCCAATCAGCTTTGGAACGAGCTCGTCGACCAATACCGGATTGTTTTCCTTTATGTTTTCGATTAAATTTTGCACATCCTGCCTTGTCAAAAGCTCCGCGATATGGCTTCGGATGACTTCGGTCAAATGCGTCGCGATAATGGACGGCGGGTCGACGACGGTATAGCCCAGCGTCTCCGCGCGCTCCCTCTGGCTTTCTGTGATCCAGATCGCCGGTAAATGGAAGGACGGCTCAAACGTCGGGATCCCTGTGATCTCTTCTTCCACATAACCTGGATTCATCGCCATATAATGGTCAAATAAAATTTCCCCTTCTGTGATCTGAATGCCCTTGATCTTGATGATATACTGGTTCGGGTTCAGCTGTATGTTATCCCTAAGCCGGATGATCGGAACCACCGTGCCAAGCTCTAAAGCGATCTGGCGGCGTATCATCACAACGCGGTCTAATAAATCGCCGCCCTGGTTTACGTCCGCAAGCGGGATGATGCCATAACCAAACTCCAGCTCGATCGGGTCTACCTGCAACAGGGACACGACGTTTTCGGGCTTTCGGATTTCTTCCGCTTCCTCCTCCGCCTGGGTCGATTCCTCTTCAATGGCTTCCACCGCCATGCTCCTTTCCATCCGCTTTCCGACGATTAAGTAAACCGCGCCAAAAGCGATAAAAAGCCCTGTGTTTAACGGCGTGACAACGCCTAAAAATATCAATGTCGTGCCCACAATGTATAGCACCTTTGGAATGCCAAACAGCTGGGAAACCAAAATATCGCTGATATCCGCTTCCTTCGAAGCCTTTGTAACCAAAATACCGGTGGCAAGGGAGATCAAAAGCGATGGGATCTGGGACACCAGCCCGTCGCCGATGGTTAAAATGCCATATTTTTGCAACGCGTCTATGGCTTCCAGGTTATCGCGCATGATGCCAAAGATCGTGCCGCCAATCAGGTTTACAAAGGTAATCAAAAGGCCCGCGGTCGCGTCCCCCTTTACATACTTTGTCGCGCCATCCATGGAGCCAAAGAAGGAGGACTCCTGCTGGATTTTATCCCTTCGTATTTTTGCCTCTCTGTCGTCGATCGCCCCAGTGTTTAAGTCCGCGTCGATCGCCATCTGCTTACCTGGCATCGCGTCCAACGTAAAACGCGCCGTAACCTCGGACACGCGCTCGGAACCTTTGTTTATGACAACAAACTGGATGATGACCAGGATGATAAATACGATCGCCCCAATGACAAGGTCGCCGCCGCCGACGAAGCTGCCAAAGGTCGTAACCACATTGCCCGGATCGCCTGTCGTAAGTATCAGCCTTGTGGATGACACGTTCAACGAGATTCGAAAGATCGTCGTAAAAAGCAGCAGCGTCGGGAAGAAAGACATATCCAACACTTCCTGCACAAACAGGCAGTTAAACAATACAACCAGCGCGAGGGAAAGATTCAGCGCCAGCATTACATCCAATAAACTATTAGGGATTGGGACAATAAAGAATACAACCGCTGCCAGTAAATACAACGCAACGCCTACATCCGCTTTCTTCATGTCAATCCCCCTTTCTTATATATTTTTGTTTCTTAAATTTCTTATTTTTTATCTAACGTTTCTCTTTTTCATCTATCTATATTTATAGCTTAATCTTATAGCTTAGTTTTATATTTTCATTCTGACTTTTACTCTTTTATGTTAAAAGCCAACTTATATTTTTAACGTATATTTTTCATTTTAATTAAGCTTTTATCCAAAGATTTTTACGTGATCCAGTATCCGATTTTATTTTATCCGAATTTTGTATGTTTTTTTGAATTTTATTTCAAATTTTTTCATTACAGCATTACAGATTTTCTTTCATTTTTTCTTTAATTGAAAAATTTTTCCTTTATTTATATTTTTTATTTCAATTTTTTTCATTTTATATTTTATTTTTCAATCGGTATACCGCGGCAAGGATTTCCGCCACCGTCTGGTACAGCTCCGGAGGAATCTCCTCCCCGATCTCCACGTTTGCGTAAAGCATACGCGCCAACGGCTTATTTTCTACGATCTCCACATTCGCTTCTTTGGCTTTTTCCTTGATCTGCTGCGCTAGGTAATCCGCGCCCTTGGCAAGCACAACCGGAGCCTGGGCTTGTTCTGCGTCGTATTTAAGGGCCACCGCGTAATGCGTCGGGTTTGTGATGACCACGTCCGCCTGCGGGACGGACTGCATCATACGCCGCTGGGACGCTTCCCTCATGCGCTGGCGCTGCCTGCCCTTTATCTGCGGATCTCCTTCGGAGTTTTTGTATTCGTCCTTGACCTCTTGCTTGGTCATCTTCATATCTTCTTTAAATTTCCACTTCTGATAAAAATAATCCGCAATGCCAAGCACAAGCAATGCCGCGGAGATCTTAAACCCTGTGGAGATCACGATAGAGCCGATCAGCATGATCGCCTGCAATACCGGCATATCGATCAAAAACAGCAGATTGCGCTTATTGTCCTGCACAGAGCCATAGGCGATCCACGCGATCAAAATGATCTTCGCGATGGACTTTGCAAGCTCGAACAATGAATTTTTGGAAAAAATGCGCTTAAAGCCGTTGATCGGGTTAAATTTGTTTAGCTTTGGCTTTAAAAGCTTTTTTGTAACCTTCCATTTCACCTGATAGATATCCAACGCCACCATAGAGATAAAACCGACCGCAAAAAACGGGATGACCATATAAAACGCGTTTATCATAGCTTCCCGAAACAGCCTTGCGATCGCAACCGACGTCGCGGCGCTGCCATTTTCCGTGACATAATCCGGGATCGCGTTGTAAAATGTATGAAACAGCCCAAGCATCCGTTCGCTTAAGCCGGATATCGTAGCTTGCAGCATCCCAAACAGCACGAAAAGCCCAACCGCATTGTTTAATTCCTTGCTTTTTGCAACCTTTCCGTCCTTCCTCGCGTCTGACAGCTTTTTCGCCGTCGGCTCCTCTGTCTTTTCACCGCCGTCGCCGTCTTTGGCAAACCATTGCAGATCCATCCGCAACCGAAACTTATCCACCCGTATACATCCCCTTTACCATATATACAACGAGCTTGCGCATTTCCTTCGCCACAAAATCCGCAACGCCTGGCATCAATGTGATCGCCAAAAACAAAGCCGCCAGCCCCAGTAAAACCTTAAGCTGCATTCCCACCGCAAACATGTTCATCTGCGGAGCCACCTTCGCCATCACGCCTAACATACAGTTTAACAGCATCATGCAGGCAAACATCGGCAGGGTAATGCGAAAGCCGATTGTGACAAGGCTTGACATATAGTTCATAAACCCTTTGGCTAAATATTCCCATTGAAAAACCTGCCCATTGATCGGGATCAGCTCGTAGGATTCACAAACCGCCCGCAGCACATACCGGTACATATCCGTGACCAAAAGCATCAACATCACCAGATAATTATAAAAATTGCCCGTAATGCTTTCCGGCATCTGGGTCAGCGGGTTAAATTCCTGCGCCATCGCAAGACCCATCTGCATGTCGATCAAACGACCTGCAAACAAAACAATAGAATTACAGATACTAGCTGAAAATCCAATCAACAAGCCTGTAATTCCTTCTCTCATCACAATTATCCCATATTCCATTATCCCTGTGTAAGCTAAATTTTGCTCAGGCAAAACACTTATCAGCATAATTGCAATACAGCCTGCCACCCCTACTTTGGACCTTGCTGGAACGCCTCTTGTATTGAAAAACGGCGCGGCGAAAATACAAGAAGCAACCCGGACTAATATTAGTAAAAAATATTCAAATGTCTGCGTTGTGAACGAAGCGCTAAACATATCGCCTTCCTATCCTACACATAACGGCTGAAATCCGACCACAGCCTGGTCATAAAATCTGACATATTGTTCAACATCCAAGAGCCAAGCAGCATCATTACAATAAACACCGCTAAAATCTTCGGGATAAACGTCAATGTCTGCTCCTGGATGGACGTAACCGTCTGAAAAATACTTACGATCAAGCCTACGACCAAAGACGTTAAAAGCAACGGCGCCGCAGTCAGGATGATCGTATAGATCGCATCCTGCGCGATATCCATAACCTGTCCTTGCGTGATCAAAAGCCTCTCCCCCTTTCAGCTGTCAGTAAAACGTCTCCACTAACTTCCCAATTACGAGGTTCCACCCATCCGCCAATACAAACAACAATATTTTAAACGGCATGGAAATCGTAGTCGGAGGCAACATCATCATACCCATGGACATCAAGACCGAAGCGACGACCATGTCAATGACGATAAACGGGATATAAATCAGGAAGCCAATAATAAACGCTGACCGAAGCTCGCTGATAATAAAGCTCGGCACAAGCACGTTAAACGGCACCTGATCCGGCTCCTCGTAGGTTATCCCCGCAATGTCGCAAAACATATTGATGTCTTTTTGCTGCGTCTTCGGGTACATAAACTGCCGGAACGGAACCTCCGCTTCCTCCAATGCTTCTTCAAATGTGATCGAGCCTTTATCGTAAGGCTGTATCGCCCGCTCATTCACCTGTTCAAAGGTCGGCGACATAATAAGCAATGTCAAAAACAACGCCAAACCAACCATAACCTGGTTTGGCGGTGAAGTCTGCGTACCCAATGCAGTTCTGACAAAGTGAAGGACGACCACAATCCTCGTAAACGACGTTAAAAGCACCATGATCGACGGAGCAAGCGCCAGGACAGTCAATACGAGCATCATTCGGATAGGCGCAGAGATGTTCCCTTCCTCATTATTCCATCTGAGCCAAAAGCCATCATTATTATCCGGCACATCATCCTCGTTATCCGCCGAGCGAAAACTCCCTACTCGATCCCGTTCAGACGCATACGCATGCTGACGACAGCCAAACGTCAGGCACATAATAAGCATCACAGCTGAAAATAAAACTGATATGATGCAATATATTTTCTTTCCTTTACTCATTATAATCTGCCTACTTTTTCGGGAGATGACGCTTCACTTTTTCCAAAACGCTGCGAAAGCTCTCATCCATTCCCTGCCCTGCTATCTTATCATCCATCCCTTGTTTTGTTTCGGGTATAACCAGCTGGTCTTTTTGTAGCTCCGCCAGCTTTTCAATCCGGTCTTTGCTGACTGCAATGGCAAGATAGACGTCACCTACCTCTATGATCTGTATGTAGCTATTCGCCGTCAGCCTTAGCGTCTCGATCACCTTAAGGTTTTGACTGTGCATCTGGCTTTGCTGGTATCCCGCTATCCAGCGGGTGACAAACCAGGTAAGCAACAGCACAAGGACAAAGATCACACAGACGCTTATCAGCTGTCCAACGCTACTTAGCCACGAATTTAATAAAACAGCAAAAGCCATCTTGTTCAACCCATTTCAATCGAATCCAATTCCATTTACGTTTATCCGACTACCTTTTTTACAGCTTCCAATACGCGCTCCGCCTGGAAAGGCTTTACGATAAAGTCCTTCGCCCCTGACTGGATCGCCTCAATAACCATCGCCTGCTGTCCCATCGCAGAACACATGATCACGCATGCGCTGGAATCCGCTTCTTTGATCGCCTTAAGCGCCTGAATCCCGTCCATCTCCGGCATCGTGATATCCATGAGCACGAGATCCGGCTTCGTTTCATTATATTTTTCCACTGCTTTCAAGCCGTTTTCTGCCTCTCCCGCAATCTCATAACCGTTTTTGGATAAAATATCCTTGATCATCATTCGCATAAACGCCGCGTCATCACAAATTAAAACTTTCTTTGCCATAATTGTTCTCCCTTATTTTTCTAATTTTATTGTTTTGTCTCATGTTTGTGACATCTGAAATCTATTATAACATAAAACAATAAGTATTAGCAATTATTTTATAATTTCTGTGATTCTTACACCAAAACTTTCTTCTATGACCACAACCTCGCCTTTTGCGATATACTTGCCATTTACAAGCACGTCTATCGGCTCTCCCGCGATCTTGTCCAGCTCTATGATCGTGCCCGGCGCAAAATCTAATATTTCCTGGATCGACTTCGTCGTGCGCCCAAGCTCCACGGTCACCTCCAACGGAACATCCATGATCAGGTCGATGTTTTCCTGCTGGAACATCGCCGGATTGAACGCGCCGGAAAAATTCTGGAACTGCGCCTGCTGTACATTGACTGGCGGCATCTGCTGATACATCGGCTGCTGCATCATTTGCTGTTGCATCATCGGATCCGGCTGCATCATCGTCTGCTGCGGCATAGCTTGCTGCTGTGCCGGCTGCGGGGCAGCTGGAGCTGGCGCTGGCGCAGGGGCTGGCTCTGACGTTTCCGCCGATTCCTGGGTCATAGTCGTTTTGATCAATTCGCACATTTCTTTTGCAAATGAGACTGGATATAGCTGCATGATCGCGCTGTCGACTAAATCCCCGATTTCCATTTTAAACGAAATCTTGACAAAATCAGTGGCAAGGAACTCATCAATCTCTTTTTCATCCAGGCTGTCTTTCATATCAATTAAGTTCGCTTCCGGCGGGCTGATGTCAATAACCTTATTTAGCATCGATGAAAGAGAAGTCGCGGCGGAGCCCATCATCTGGTTCATTGCCTCGCTGATGGCGCTTAGATGCAGCTCCCCTAATTCGCCATCGGTATTTGTCCCATCGCCGCCCATCATCAGATCTGTAATGACTTTTACGTCATGTTCTTTTAACACAAGCAGGTTGCTTCCATCTAAGCCAACGGTGTAAGCGATGCGGATAAACACGCACGGCTTTTCATACTGCGCTACAATGTCATCCCATGTGGCCATTGATACGACCGGCGTAGAAATGTCTACTTTATGGTTAACAAGCGAAAAAAGCGTTGTAGCTGCCGTACCCATGCTAATATTGGCTATTTCCCCGATCGTATCGCATTCCTCATCTGTTATCTGCTCCCCTGCGGGAGCGGAAGACGGCGTCTCGGAGCTATTTTGGAGAAGCGCGCTTATTTCTTCCTGTGACAATACTCCATCCATATTATTATTCCTCTCTGATAATTGAAGTTATCCTGACTGCGTAATTATCTCCAGATACGCCTGGAAGCGCGGTAAACTTCTTTTTGCTTCCAACATAAATCCCAAGCTCATCCTCGACCTTCGTATCCAGCCGTATGATATCTCCCGGCTGTAAGCCTGCAAAATCGCTGATGGAAAAGGAACTGTTGCCTAAGACCGCTTTTACCGGTATCGGCGCTTTTTCCAGCAGGTTTTCCACCATATCCGTATAGGAAATCTCTTCTTTATCCTGCTGGCTTGAATACCAGAACTTCGTATTCAGCTTATCCATGACCGTATCCAGCGTAATATATGGAAGGCAGACGTTCATCAGCCCTTCCACTTCCCCAATCTTCATATTGATCGTGATGATCGCAATCATTTCACTTGGAGAAATAATCTGCGCAAACTGTGAATTTGTCTCAATACGCTCCAAATGCGGCGTTAACTCCACTACGTTTTTCCATGGCTCCCGCAGCAGGTTCACGCAGACCGTCAAAAGCCTTTCTATGATCAAAAGCTCGATCTCCGAAAAATCCCTTGACTTTTTCAACGGCTCTCCCATGCCTCCAAGCATCCGGTCCACCATAGAATAGCCAATGTTTGTCGCCATTTCTAACAGGATCGAGCCTTTTAACGGGGCGAAGTTGACAACGCCAAGCAGCATCGGGTTTGAAAGCGAATTGGCAAATTCCGAATACGTAACCGCCTCCGAGTTCATAACTTCCACCTGTATATTTTTACGTAAATATACGGGCAAATTTGTAGATAACAGCCTGCCATAATGCTCAAAAATAATTTCCAGCGTCCGAAGATGCTCTTTTGAAAATTTTGACGGCCTTGCAAAATCGTAATTCTTGACTGGTTTCTCTTTTGTGTCTTTCATTTCGTCGACATCGACTTCCCCGCTGCTTAACGCTTTCAGCAGGTCATCAATTTCATTTTGAGAAAGAACGTCAGCCATGAATCTCACCACCTGTCATTTTATTTGTCATTCGTCCAATAACCTTCCGATTACTGATAGTTTCCGTTGATCGTAACCGCCACGATAAAATCCGAATCAAACAGATCCTGCATCTGCTCTAACATATCCTCCCGGACCTTGTCCTGCCCGTCCGACGTGATCACCTCTTCGTATGTATATTTCATAAAGGTCTTCATCACGATCTCTTTTAAAAGGTCAACCTTGCCTTCTATCTGCGGCTGGAGCTTGCCATAATCGTCATCCTGTTTATTCAAGGAAATGGAAACCGACGCCACCGCGTAATGCATATCCTTATCCCCTGGGGTGTTCTTTAAATTGAACGTAACCGTATCCTCCCCAGTGATCTTAACAATATCAAGCTGGTCCACCGGAATCGTGTTGGCGTTATACACCTTCCCGCTTTCAAGCTCTAAGTCGATCGCGTTGCAGACCTTTGTCACCAGCTCGTTTGACTGCTTTGTAGCCGGCACCAATGTGATCATGATCACTGCGGATAGAACCACATTGACAAACACCAAAGCCATGATCAATACAGACATTAAATTTTTCTTCATCTGTCCCTACCCATCCTTTATTTTTTATTATCCGAATTATAAGAATTATATATCTTTATCTCAACCCTCCGGTTCTGCGCGCGCCCCTGCGCAGTCGCGTTGTCCGCGATCGGCACATAGTCGCCCCTGCCGGATGACTTGATGTCCGCCGGGTTTAAGTTTGTCTTCGCGCGAAGGTAATCCGCCACAGACAGCGCGCGGTACATCGATAAGACGTTATTGTCCGCGTACTTTGCATTATGCACCGGCACATTGTCCGTATGCCCCTCGACTTCGATCGTATGCTTTGGAAATCGCTTTAAGATCACCCCGATCTTATCCACTAACGGATACGCTTTTTCAGACAGCTCCGAAGATCCAGATGCGAACAATATCGCGCCGTTTAACGTCATCGTCACATGCTGACCGTTAAATTCCAGCTTGACCTGGTCTTGTATCCCATTCTTTTTTAACAGCCTTTCCACTTTATCTGACATCTGCTGGGATTCTTGCAGCTCTTCCGCTTCCATTAAATCCCGCGCTTCTTTTTCCGTTAATTCCGGCTTTTCCTGCTGTTCATCGTCCTTGCCTATTTCGCCATCCACTTCACCGTCGCCTTTTACCGCGCCGTTATCTACCGATTCCCCTTCATGGGGCTTATTATTCTGCCCGTCATTGTCCGCGCCTGACTGGACGATGTTCTTTTCATCTGACTCTGCCCTGCCGTCCCCATTGGTCGTTGCCTTTGGATTAAAATACACATCATATTTTTGCAGCTGGTTGATGCCCGCAGATATCATTTTGCCCTGTCCGACGGACGCGCCGCCGCCTTTTAAAATGCTGTATTGGCTTTGCAGGGACGCAATCAGCGCCTCAAATTTATTTTCATCTACGGATGACATTGAAAACAAAAGCACGAAAAAGCACAAAAGCAGGTTCATCAAATCGCTAAACGTCGCCATCCATGCCGGCGACCCTTTTGGTGGATCTTCCTTTTTCTGTTTTGCCACTATGCCTCACCGCCTTCTCTGCCAGCTCCTCCGCCGCTTAAGTCATCGCGAACCTTTGGAGCCAGGAAGGATTTCAGTTTTTCTTCTATTACACGAGGATTTTCCCCTGCCTGGATCGACAATAATCCCTCTACCGTAATCTCCTTCACCATCATTTCCATATCGTTGTTTACGCCAAGCTTTGCCGCCGTCGGGTTACAAAACCAGTTCGCAATTACAGAACCATATAAGGTCGTCAACAATGCGACCGCCATATTCGGCCCGATGGAGGATGGATCGGATAAGTCCTTTAACATATTAACCAAACCAATCAGCGTACCGATCATACCCCAGGCAGGCCCTAATTCCGCCCATTTCTCATAAAAGCCGATGGTCTTTTTATGCCTGGCCTCTATGCAGGTCAGATCCGTTTCCAGAATGCCGCGGACAAGCTCCGGGTCTGTGCCGTCGACGACCAACATGATGCCCTTTTTTAAAAATTCATCCTCTACTCCATTTGCCGCCTCTTCCAATGCCAGAAGCCCTTCTTTTCTGGCTATATTAGACATATTGATAATATTTCGGATCGCCTCTCCCGCGTCCGCTTTCGGTTCCTTTAACGTCAATGTAAACGCTTTTAAAGAGGTTATTACATTCGATAGCTTATTGGAAGCCAGTACGCCTGATACCGAACCGCCGATTGTAATAATGACCGAAGGCACATCCACGAAATTCATAAGGATCCCAAAGTCAAAACTCATGCTATCCTGCTTAAACGTAATACCAAACACAATCATGACTACGCCGATTAACAAACCTAACAAAGATGCTATGTCCACAATTTTCACCTGCCAATATTTTTTTCTCTTGTATAATACCCTTTACTTATGTATAATCCGCGCCAAAGCTCTCTGATCTAGGCTTAGGCATTGCTAAAAGCTCCGGCCTGCCCGCATGCAGGCTCTTCCTTTTGCTTATCTACAAGCTTTTCTAAGGATATTAAACAATCGCGATAGATTTCTTTCTTATATAATATTACTAGATTTTGAATCTCTTGTCTACGTTCTTTTACAATTATTTTTTTACCAGATAAAAATGAAATCACGGTATCCGGCGTTTCTTCCACAAATTCAATCTGTTCTGCATTGACCATCAGCTTTGTCCCATTCAGCCTGGTTACCTCAATCATAACTATCTCCCCAAAAGCGTAAACGGCTGCAACTGGAAGCCGCTTCCAGTTGCAAAACGCCGCCTGGCTTTTATCCGTAAAAATTTCCTGCTTCTAGCTTCCTATATTTTTAACTGAAAAAATGATTATCTCTTAAGGTTTACAAGCTCCTCTAAGATACTGTCCGTTGTGGAAACGACCCTGGAGTTCGCCTGATAACCGCGCTGGGTTGTGATCATCGTCGTAAACTCCGTCGCAAGGTCTACGTTGGACATTTCCAGCGTGCCTGCGTCAATCGTGGAGCCGTCGGAATTGATCTCTTCCCCGATGCCGTCAAATTCGCCCGAGTTCATCGTGGATCGGTAACAGTTGTCGCCGATGCTCTCTAAGCCCGCGGCGTTTGCAAAACGCGCCACCGGAATCTGGCCCACAAGCGTCGTGTTGCCATTGCTGTAAGAAGCGTAAACCATGCCGCGGTTATCCACCGATAACCCGATCATCGTGCCAACCTTTTTGCCGGTGCCTTCCCCGCCAATATCCCCGTTTGCCATGGCCGCCGTTGAGGTGCCGCCGTTTGCAAGGTTCTTTAATGCGGAAAAGTCAATATTGATATCGGTAAACGGATTTTCCTCGGTAGCCATCAAAGACAGCTTTAACGTCTGGGAGGTGTTTCCCTGCTGGCCGATAAAGTTCAACGTGCCGTCTTCTGTGGAAAACTGCAACGTAAAGCCATCGGTGGACGGCGTTACCAGCTTGACGCTTCCATCCCCGTATGTATAGCGCACCTCTAAATCCTCCGGCAAAAGCGTGGTAAAGATCCCCTGCTGGTTTACCTGCGCCGCGTCAACCTTTAAATACGCGTAATTCATATAATCGGTCAAAGTATAGGTACGGGAAGCGTCCTCGATGCCGAGCGCTTCGCGGCTTGTGCTGTCCACCAGCGTAAGCCCGCCTCCTTCGTCCCCGTCTTCGGTATACTGGACAAGGCAGTTATCCGTCGTCGCTTCCTGGATTGCCGTATTATTTGGAAACATTTCCTTTAATTCCGCAAGCTGGCTGCTGTTTAACCTATAATAGGTCGCAGTGTCCTCTTCCTCGTCCTCTCCAGTCCCGCCTGTATTAGCCGTATATTTTTCCATCTGGTTGCGGTCGTACCATTCTTGCAGCTTATCCTGGGCTGTCACGATCTTATAAAGGTTTAACACATCCCCGTCATAGCCTTCCTCGCCGCCTCCTTCAACCGCTTCCGGACTAAATAACGGGAGGTATTTTGGCTGGGATTTGTAGGTGTCTGTAACATCCGCTCCGGAACTGTCGATAATCCTTACTTGTGTATCGCTTATCTCTCCACTGTCTTCATCCGGCTTTGGGACATTTCCATTCTCATCTAATGGAATCGAAAACTGGATTGTCAGCCCTTCCGGAAGCTGCATGGATTTCGTCCCAAGATACTGGTTTACGACCTCTGAGGAATAATTAAACACCAGCGGCTGGGTCTCATCCCCGTCCTCTCCGCCGCTCGGAGCGGTCAGCGCCAGCTTTTTTAAAGCATTGGACATGCCGCTTGCGATCGTATAGTTTTTCGTTACGTCCACATTGCTTCCCTGGCTGCCGCTTCCAAACAGGTTGCCAAGCCTCTGCCCGTATTTTGTAACCATGGAATCGCCGTTGCTGTCTAATATATCCGTCAAATTGACCGTATACTGCCCTTTGTCGCCTGTTTTTTGCACGGCAAACTTGCCTGTATAAGAGTAGCCTAAATTATCGAAAAAATTCAAGTTCATGTTGTAGCCGGTGTCCGCGTTTACGGTCGTGCTGTTGTCGTCCAAAATGCCCGTGCACCTGCCCTCGGTCGTATATTCCGGCTGGGAAGTCTGGTTTTCAGCGGACATGATGCGAAGCGGCGTTACCGTGTTTTTATTGATGTTGCCGTTTTCATCCACCTGCCAGCCCATTACCTTATAGCCTGTGGCTTCCATGCAAAGCGTGCCGGAGCCGTCTACCGTAAACGCGCCCGCCCTTGTAAATACATTTTCCGAACCGGTGTTTACGATAAAAAAGCTGGTCGTATTTTTATCTGAAATCTTTAAGTCAAACGCTTTTCCCGTTGATTCTGAAGCGCCGCCTGTCTCAATGTCCACAGCGGTGGACGCGAAGTTTGCGCCAAGACCGATCTGCTTGGCGTTCACGCCGCCGGAGCCAAGGTCGTTGCTTGGGCCGGAAGCCCCTGACAGCGTCTGGTACATCATTGTGCTAAAAGTGACGCGGGAAGACTTAAACCCAACTGTATTTACGTTTGAAATATTGTTACCAATTACATCCATTTTCGTCTGATGGGATTTTAACCCCGCTACAGACGAATACAATGCCCTCATCATAATTCATTGACCTCCTGTTTAAATTAGCAAACTATCTGCCTGAATCTGGCGCTGCTTTGGCTTCTTCCATCAGTCCGAAGCCAAAGCCCCCAATATTTGGTCCAGCTTATATAATCACAGCGCCATCGATATTTGTAAAGATGTTTTTATCCGTCTCGTTTTGCTCCATCGCCGTCACGACCGTTTTATTTGGCACATTGACGATAAACGCAAGGGAGTCCATAAGTACAAGGGAGTCGTGTATTCCTTTTTCCCCCGCTTTTTTCACTCCGGTTTCCAAGCGCCTGCTCTGCTCACTGGAAAGGTTGATATTACGGTCCGCAAGACGCATGACCGCGTGCTTGGAAAATTTTAAAGTCGCCGCGTCCGCTTCCCGGATATCCTTTGTCTGGCGCAGCACATCTTCAAAAGAAACTTTCGCGCCTGTATCGGCAACCTCGTTTTTCTGCGTCAGATACCGGTCCGCCATCTGCTGTATGGAAGTGAAGTTTTTTTCGATTCCGTTCATAATTCATCTCCATCCTTTCACTGGTCTACAAAGCGTCCATGCCCTGCATTCCAGCAAAACATGAGCTGCTAAGCCTGTGCGCTTCCCCCTTCAGCCGCGCCGTCTGGTTTTACATCCTCTGGCTTTGTTTCTTTCGGTTTTGTTTCCTCCGGTTTTGTTTCTTCCTTATCTTCGTCTTTTTTGGTTCCCTGCACTTCCTGGAGGATCTGCTTTAAGATCTCTGCGATGTCCGCGTTCGTAGTTTCCTTATCCGGCTCCTTGCTCGGATGGTATTTCTCGTCCGCTTTCTTAAACGCATCCTCGATCGCGTGAAGCTTTTGCGCCGCTTCGTCTCCGGCGTTTTTCTTTTGCGTGTCCGTCATATTTTCAAAATATTCCGTCGCTTCCGTAATTTTTTTGCCATAGCCTTCAAGCATGCCTTCCTCTGCCGCTTCGATATTTTCAATGGATGGAAGCTGGTTTACCATATTGACAAACCGGGTCGCCTTTAGGGAATCCATTCTCTTTTCCAGAGTTTTTAACTTCTCTAAATCCTCATCCTTTACAAACTGCTTTTGCGATTCCGTCAGCTTGTCATATTCC
>CANDMI010000050.1 GCA_947385775.1 uncultured Eubacterium sp.
CCAATCAGATTTAGGATTGGCTTCATAAAACAACCAATTTCACGGATTCAGGTAATTCTTTGTTTCATGAAAACTGTAACATCCAAAATCACCTATCGTACCTAACGCTTTCCCCTTGTATGTACTCATTACCCCTTGGGCGGCATCTTCAACGACCATCAGGTTATATCGACGTGCGACATCCATAATGATATTCATCTCACAGGCAATCCCGGCATAGTGCATTGTAATAACCACCCTCGTCCTGTCCGTTATTGCCCCTTCAATCTTCGTCTCATCAATATTCATCGTATCCGGGCGGATATCAATAAAAACGAGCTTCGCACCTGTAAGGACTGGCGCGGTCGCAGTACTAGAGAATGTATAAGATGGTAATATCACTTCATCTCCAGGCTTCAAATCACACAATAAAAGCGCCATATCCAGCGCTGTCGTCCCGCTTGTAGAAAGCAGAACTTTTTGGGCATGAAAGCGCCTCTCGATCCACGCACTGCATTTTTTAGTAAATGGGCCGTCACCCGAAATACGTTTTGAACCAATCACTTCCTGTATGTATTTAATCTCATTCCCCGTACTCGGCGGAACGTTAAATGGTATCATAAATTTTCAACCTCATATCCTCTGCTTGTCATATGTATTATTTTTTCCTTCCCATTGTTCCGTGCTTCTTGTTTAGCGTTTTCATACGACAGACGGCCATGATCCACACTGTTAAACCCATAAGCATACCCCACTGGCTCATCCAAAAAGGTGTAATAGCTGCCATTGTCACAGTAAGTCGCATTAATAACCCCTACCCCGGTTATAGCAGGGCAAATATATGACGCTGTTGCGCCAGACTGAAAAACCTGCAACACAAATGAATCTTTTTCTAAATACATGGTATATTTTTCCGGATGGCCATCTGCCATATTACGTATCTCATCCAACTTAACATACAAGTTTGACGCATGTGTTCCTGTTATCAAATCTAATGGGTTTCCTATGGAATTTGAGTAAGAAACCGATACGCACCACGAAAAACTGACCACGTACACGGATACTTTTAAGAGTCCCGCACTGTCTTCCTCAATTTTAATATAATTATGGCCACACAACAAAACCAGCGCGACAACTTCAGAAACATACGAAAAATATGCCGCACTCCCGCCCCCAATATTTATCAGAAAGCCAGGTAAAAACGACATAAGGCAGCAAACACACACTAATTCTATCCAGATGCATTTCCCATCCCAAAAATCGCGCCATGTATATTTATACTTTTTTATATCAAACAGGATAAATAAAACGGGCATAATCAAAAGTATGATATAATGCCCCCATATCCCCAGCGGCCCGCTGCAATTAACCTCAAATGCCATCAAACGAAAGCTATCCCTTACCAGGCCCGTTCCGCTCTGTCCCCCATTAAACATCCAGAAACAAAACAGAAACTCCAAAAAATATAAAAAGTTAGCGAACCAAAACCTAAAGTCTTTCATCCTCTTGCGGAATACAGCATACATAACGGAAACTGTCACAATAAAACCGACCGAGATTTTCGCCCATGAAATAACAAAGATAAAAAATGGAATCACGGCACATATAAAGAAAATATCCTTTTTCTTATTACCAAATTGCTTTTCCATCCACTGAAAAGCATATCCGTAAAACAAAAATGCCAGAGTATTTGCAACCAAGAAAGACTCACTGTCAAAATAGCTTGTCTTCCAGACCCCGTAACTTCCAATCAGCTCTTTATACGCAACCCCTGTATTAAACAAACTAATGACTACTATATCAATGTATGATACGGCCGCATCCCTCTCAAAATATTTCTTAGCGGAAGAAACCGCAAACAGCTGCGCGAATACATAAAGCGGTATAAAAACAACTGGATACAAATAATTATATGCAATTAATGACGGCATCCCCATCACCCTTGCTATATTACCCATCAAAAAGTGGCTGAATGTATGGTAATGGCAGAACCACTCGTTGTTAATGAGACATGACGCCTCCATTCCCCGCTTGTAACTTTCTGCAATAGAGCTGTGGAATAAATTGTCCAAATGTACGTTCCCGTTATCTATCAGCTCAAAAGGAGCCAGCGATAAATAACCATTACTCCATACACAATATGAAAAATACAGCCCCAAAAACCCTGCCAGTATGGCAGCCACCACTATTTTGCATTTTACAGAATAAACAACCTTAGCCCTTCGCAGCCTTTTCGTTTCTATGAAAAATAAAATCCCCCAACTGGTAAAAATCAACACAGCTGCAAGACTTGTCCGAATTGTATATCTGGCCATCGTTGTTGTAAGCCCCTTTAACAAAAAGGAAGTCATTACCGCCGATATCATGAACGGGAAAAGAGTGATTGATATCTTTTTCTCCATATCTATTTCAAATATTCCTTTCCACAGAATATTCCGCTGCTTAACAATCATGTAAAACGAACGAGCTATGCCTTGGGAATACCCTGAACTTTATTTGAAACACGCCGGGAAGCCCAAATCTCATCAGTTCAGCCTCTCAAACCCGGCATGGCATACAGCGCCATACAATAATTCTTTTACGTCCCTGCCTTTTCCCACCGCATCCGCTATCTTTGCAAAAACCCTCTGCACGGCCCCCGCATACTGATCCACAACCTTATCCGTATGTGCCAAGGATGCGTAAACCCCAGTTGCCGCTAGAAACCCCTCTTTCAACATCTCCTGCGTAAAGCAGGTTTTATATACAAGGGGATTGTCATACCCAAACTCAAAGTGGATCAGGGGCAGTATGCCAAAAATACGGATGTCCAGGCCGGTCTTTTCCGCGGCATCCGCCCATATTTCTTTCACCCTGCCCCCGACATGCCCCTGCACTTTATCCACTTCATATTTCTGGTAGCATTCAATAGATTTTAACGCGGCCGCAAGCGCAACCCGCTCCGTCCAGAACGTGCTGCTGATAAAAGTATCCTGCGCCGCCTGCATCACATCCGTTTTCCCAATGACCGCCGCAACAGGATACCCGTTCGTCATAGCTTTTGCAAATACCGCCATATCCGGCGTTACCCCAAGCTTCCGATGGCTTCCCCCGGCGCAAAGCCGAAACCCTGCGGACACCTCGTCAAAAACAAGGACAATTCCTTCCCTGTCACAGGCTGCGCGTATCTTTTCCAGGAATCCGTCTTTTGGGTATTCATTACGGATAGGTTCCATAATGACAGCCGCTATCTCGCCCTTACGCTCTTCCATTCGTTTTTCAAATTCCTCATAGCAATTGTAATGGAAAATAAGATTTGATCCCGCAAGCCCCTTCGGCACCCCGGCTGGCTCCAGTCCACGCAGATGGACTCCCGCAAGCGGGTCGCCTTTTACCAGGTTTGCCGACAAATACCAATCATGCCACCCGTGGTAACCGCATACCAGCACAATATCCTTTTTCGTATAAGCCCTTGCGATCCTTGCCGCCATGGACATTGCCTCGCCGCCCGCTTTCGCATAACGCACCATCCCTGCCCACGGATGCAGCTCCAGCAGTTTTTCCGCAAGGAACACTTCTTCCGGGGCGTTTAGCGTGCACATACCGCCTTTACCTATGGCCTCCCTAGCGGCATCATCCACTTCATCGAAAGCATAGCCTAACACATTTGCCCCGACCCCCATAAGCGAAAAGTCATAATAATGATTCCCGTCCAGGTCCCAGACCTCGCATCCCTTTGCTTTTGAATAATATGACGGCCATAAATCTGGAAGAAACATCTCCGGCCGCTTTGACAAAAGCTGCGTCCCTCCCGGTATGATTTCTTTCGCCCTTTTGTATAACTTTTGTCCTTTTCCCATCTTAGGCCTCCCCGCCTGCTGCCACAGCTTTGTCGTTTGCAATGGACTTCGCCAGCCCCTCGTTCCTGCCGATGCTGGAGTTTATGGCTTCTATTTGCGGATGGCTTTTTAGAAAATCAAGCACATCCTCTGTCACAAAATCTTCTTTCCCGATTCCGGTAAAATATTTGTAAACCTCGTTTATCATCTTAAAATCCCGCGGCTCGTCAAGCGTCCACCTGCAATGCCCCATATTTTTGACTGGAAAATCAAACTGCTGTATTTTAAAAATCTCAGGGTGGTTTTTGATATACAAGGTCACATGCTCCCGCTCAGACAAAAGCTTTGCTTCCACCCATGCCTGTTTTAAAACCTCAAAACGCATGATTTCAAGGTCAAGGCCGTCTGGATAGCCATCCTCCCCAAGCCAGATATAATCTGTGCCAGCATCCATTCCACCTATCGCCTGGTCCAGATATCTCCAGTCAAACAACGGGCAGTCTGCTGTAATTCGGATTACATATTCCGGCTGCAATAGTTTCGCCGCCTGGTAATAGCGGTCCAATACATCATTTTCGGATCCAATATACACCCGGGTTTGAAGATCCGCGCAAAGACGTACCAACGGCAGGTTGTCCTTTTCTATTGACGTAACCACCATTGTCTCATCCACCCTTCTACTCCGCTTCACCCGCTCTATCACCCATTGCAGATCCGGCTTTTTGCAGATATCCTTTAACACCTTTCCCGGCAGACGGGACGAGCCCATCCTTGCCTGGATTAATGCAAGATATTTCATAACCGTCACCTCTTCCACAAGCTCGGCATTACAATGTCAGCCTCTATGCCGCTGAACTCACTGTCTATCTGCCCTAGCAGTCCTGCTGGCGCCTCTTTTTGGAAAAGCCTGATATCCTCTTCCAGCTGTTCTAAGGAATCCACTCCAAACACAAGATGGGAGATGGCAGGCTCACGCTTTACATACGCCATCGCAAGCTGCACCCGGCTGATTCCCGCATCGGAGCATATCTGGTCCATCTTGCGGATGATCGGCCCCGCCTTTTTTAAAAACGGCGGGATCTGCTCCGGCCGCAGTGTAACCAGCCCCTGGATAAATGCGCTCCTGGTATGGATTTCGCATGTGCCAGATGCGGCCTTATCAAATATTCCGGCCTCTTTCATCCGGTGGTCAAAAATACTGTAAGGCATCTGCATAAAGGTAACATAACGGCTGTCCAGACACCATTTTGCCTCCTTAGGCTCATATACGGATACCCCTACTTTCCTTGCCAGCCCCTCCTTTTGCACCGATGCGATGGCTTCCAGCGCCGCCTCCTGGAACGCATACTTTGCGCTGTGAAACATATAAGCATCCACATAATCAAGGCGCATTGTACAAAGCTGCTCTACTAGTTCAGATCTGACGACATCCCTGTACTTTCCTTCTTCCAAGCCGTCTAATAAATTCGGCCGAAACTTCGTGCTAATAAATAATTTCTCCCGTGGAACAGTATGCCTTTTTAGAAACTCGCCCACCACTTCTTCCGCCGTGCCGTATGCCTTTGCGGTATCAATCGCATCTATTCCGTTTTGCGTGGCAAAATCCAAACACCGTACCGCATAATTTAAATCCGGCTTTTTCTGCCCAACAATCCCATAATCCATGCCGAACTGGACGGTCCCAAGGCACAGCTTCATGCCGCCCACCCCGATTCCTGGGGCAGACAGGCCGCATTAAAATTTAACCAGTGAGCTATATAATCATCGCTTGTCTTTTGGCTCCGCATAATAACTGCAACCGCGCAATTTTTTCTTTCTTCGCTAGTCTGTTTTATAGATCTGTTCATATTCTTCCCTCAATAAACCAACTGGAATGGCGTCACACCGCTCCCCATTATCCAGCAAAACCTGTTTTATCCTGCGCCCTTCCTCCCGATATCCACAAGCTAATACTGCCTTGCCGCTCCCAATGTTAGCCGCATAAAATCCCCCGTCCATTTTATCGATGTCTAGGTTATCAAAAGCCCATTTTGTAATAAGCCGGATTGCCTCTTTCGCTATGCCCCTGCCCCAAAACGCCTTCTCCCCTATCACGTATGCATGGAAACATGTCTTGTGATGGACATTTATTGTCAGATGCATATTCCCAATGTGCCGATCGCTTTCTTTATCCACTATTGCAAAAAGATATTCGTTTTCAGAATCCGCCACAGCCCTAACGTAATCCGCCACAGTCCCCAACGTCTGATTCTTATACCTAGTCTCAAGATATTGGTTTATTTCCGGGTCATTCAGCCAGCCTACATACCGTTCCGTAACATCATCCATCATACATGCCCGCAGCAACACTTGTTTCCCCAGCAAAATGTCTTTACTTACCATACTTGCAATCTCCTTTAACTTGTTATAACCCCAAAGCCAAAGGATTTCGCGATTTTTGTCAATCATCAAATGCGATCGCTTCTAAGAAGCCCCCACATATAACAATTCCTGTAAGCTCCTTCAAAAAGGACATGCTGCCTCAATGTCCCCTCGCATTGAAACCCATTGGCTTTTAGTACTTTCTGACTGCCAACCGCACAATCATATGTTCCTGCCTCAATTTTTTGCAGATTCAATTCTTCAAATCCAAAATCACAAACCAAGGATACCGCTTCTTTGGCGATGCCCTTCCCCCACTCCTTCCGGTCTCCGATAAAATAACTAATATCCGCATGCCTATGTTGGAAATTCATAGGCCCTATTTTAATATTCCCTATATGCCTGTCCCTGTCCCGCATACATATCGCAAACAGTACGCTGTCCTCATGATCTCTTTGGGATAAAACGAATTCCCGAATTGTTTTAAGGTTTTGCGGCACGTACTTTGTTTCAAGATATTGATTTACCTTTGGATCGTTGAGCCAATTAACATATTCAACTGTGCAATCACTAATTTCTAACTGGCGAAGATAAATTACCCCCCCATATAATTTTTTTTCAGTAATCATTTCCTATAATTCCCCACCACTTTCCTTACCGCCGCTATGACGTCTTCCACATCCTGGTCTGTCATTTTCGGATACAACGGAATGCTCATAATACATCCATACACTTCCTCCGCATTCGGGCAAAGCCCCTTTTTATATCCCAGCCCCCTGTAATATGGAAACCAGTATACTGGCAGATAATGCACCTGCGGCTGTACATTCTCCGCGGCCATCGCGTCAAAAAACTGGCGCCTGTTACACGCCAGCTTCCCCAAATCAAGTTTGATTATGTACAAATGCCTGCAAGTATCGGATTGTGGTATTTCTTTTTGAATGATAATCTCTGGCATTTTTTCAAACGCCCCGTTGTACCTCTCTACAATCTCCCGCCGCCTTGCTTTAAACCGCGCCAGTTTCTTCAACTGGCTTATAAGCAACGCCGCCTGGAAATCCGTCATCCTATAATTATATCCTAGGCTAACCTGCTCGTAATACCACGGCGCGGTAAAATCTCCAGTTGCGGAACCCTCATTCGAATCCATAGCCATAAGCCCCCTGTCGTGGGTAATGCCGTGGGTATGGGCTAAAACAAGCTTTTGATAAAGCTTTGCGTCATTTGTCGTTACCGCGCCGCCCTCACCTGCTGTAACGGTTTTTACCGGGTGGAATGAAAAACAGGTCATGTCGGCAAGAGAGCCTACCAGTTTGCCGTCATATTTTGTCCCAATGGCATGCGCCGCGTCCTCGATGAATATCAGATTATTCCTATCGCATATTTCACGGATCTCCCTATGTCTGACAGCCTGCCCTGTGAAATCCACGGCAATGACCGCTTTTGTCTTTTTTGTAACGCAGGCTTCAATACTTGCTGGATCTATATTATAAGTTTCTGCATCTATGTCTGCAAAAACAGGCTTTGCGCCGCAATACAAAATGCAGTTTGCGCTTGCTGCAAACGTAAGCGGCGTAGTAATGACTTCATCCCCGGATTTTATACTTGCGGCAATGCAAGCACAGTGAAGCGCCGCTGTCCCATTTGAAACAGCCACGGCATATTTTGCGCCGACATATCCTGCAAGCGCGTTTTCCAGTTCGCCCACCCTTGGCCCGCAAGTAAGAAAATCGCTCTGCAACGCCTCTTTTACAGCGCGCGCGTCATCATCATCGACCCATTGCCTTCCATAATATATTTTTTCATTCCTGACAGGCATTCCGCCATTAATCGCAAGTTTTTCTTTCATTTCTCCTGTTCCGCCATTTTGTTTTTTAATGAATCCGCCCTCTTTTATCCCGGTCAATATCTGTCCACGTCAGCTTTCAGCTTTTCTTTTAACTGTTCTATGCCAAGCCATTCGGTATTCGTGCCAGAGCTGTATTCAAACTCCGGCTCGACTAACCGGCCGCCTGGGATGACATCCTTTTCCCCCCACCAGTTATAGTGCGGATAAATGATATAGTGCTTCTCGTACTCATAAGTGTGGAGACTGTCCTCCCTTGTGACCATTACCTCATGCAATTTTTCACCCTCCCTTATGCCCACCTCCGGCTTCTTGCAGCCTGGCAGCATCGCCTCTGCGAGATCTGTGACCTTAAAAGACGGTATCTTGGATATAAACGTTTCGCCTCCCCGCGCTTCTTCAAGGGCTTTGATCACAAGCTCCACCCCTTGCTCCAGGCTGATCCAAAACCTTGTCATCCGATAATCCGTAATAGGAAGTTCTTTCTTACCACTTTGAATGATGTTTTGAAAAAAAGGGATCACGCTGCCCCGGCTTCCGGCCACATTCCCATAACGCACAACCGCAAACCGGACGCCATCCTTTCCACTGTAAGCATTCGCCGCTGTAAACAACTTGTCCGAAACGAGCTTTGTACCGCCATATAAATTAATCGGATTTACTGCCTTATCCGTACTTAAAGCCACAACCTTTTTAACATTGGTTTCCAGCGCAGCATTGATCACATTCATTGCGCCGTTCACATTCGTCTTAATCGCTTCATTTGGATTGTACTCACAAGCGGGAACCTGCTTTAAAGCGGCTGCATGAATCACATAATCCGCATCCTTCATAGCCATCCTTAAACGCCCTTCGTCACGAACATCCCCAATAAAAAAACGAAGCGCATTTTCAAACTCCCTGTAAGCGTTGCTCATAACAAACTGCTTATACTCGTCCCGGCTGTAAATGATAATTTTCTTTGGCTTGTACCGTTTTAATACATACTCTACAAAATGATGTCCAAAAGACCCGGTGCCGCCAGTGATTAGAATTGTTTTATTGTCAAGCATGACCCTTTTCCTCTTTTCCGCTAATTATCCTGATCAAATCAAATATACGCCTCCGGTTTCGCGCCAAGGCTAAAATTGCAATCCCTGCTATAATATGCTTTATAACGTTAAAATGGTTTAACGCCATAATTATAATTCCAGCCAAAACAACCGCGGCGCAAATAAAAACTACTTTTTTCACATCTACAATATCCTCCCCGTTAAGTTCGCTCTTTGCCATTCTTTTGTACAAAATAAAATGTATCAGGAAAAATGAAGCATAAGAAACCATCGTTGTATACGCCGCTGCCCGATAACCACAGGCCGGGATAAACAATAGATTTAAAATGATATTAACCAGCGCGCATCCGACAGCCGTCACCATTAATGTCATGCTTTTTAATTGATATTGGAGAAGCCTTGAAAATATCGTCACAAGGTAATTAAAAAACAGGCCGATCCCAATTGGGACGATCAAATCCACGCATTCAAAATACCTACGCCCTGCAAAAACCAAAACGATCTCCCTTCCAAAAAACATGATCCCAACAATCGTCCCCGCAACAAACAAGACGACCAGATTTGTCCTTTGCGCCAGCCTCTTATATTCACAGGATTTTATCATCTGGTAGCAATACGGTATAAAGGAAGCCCCTACCGCACTTGTAACCATGCCGATCAGGCTGCCTACCGAGTATGCGATATTATAAACAGCGACATCCCTCGTCCCACATATTTTGTTAATCATCAAGTTGTCAGAGCTTGCCAGCACAAAATGAGAAAGGTTTGTAAAAATGGAAGGAAGGCCAATGGCTGCCGCTTTGCGCCATATTGTTCTGTCATAAAAAACTTTGACCCGTAGTAAAATCATGGCATACAGGCCCATGCCAACCACCGCAGTAACCGCTACCAAAGGAAGCAGTCTGGATTCGGCCGTAGGGCTCACATAAAGGACGCAAAAAACGCCGATCATGCTTGGCAAGGCTGCAACTGCCAAAGTCACGGCTACCGTTTTGCGATATTCAAACAGATACCGGTTGTATCCCATCCAAAGCTCAACCGACTGATTCGATAAAATAAGGATCACAAGCCCAACCGACAGCGACTGCGGCAATCCCAGCATGATGGAAATCTGACTCCTAAAAAGGGCAAATACGATTGTCCAGCTCCCCATAACAAAAAGCTCCATCCCGCATAATGCAGAAAGGACGCGTTTTCTATCATCGCCGCGGGCATAAAGCTGGATGGCGCAGGACGCAAAGCAAAAAGTAAGAATGTAATCAAACATTATTTTCCAGGAATTAAAAGCGCCAATAACGCCATATTCCTCCTGTGGCAATATCCTTGTAAATACAGGCGTGGTCAGCATCGTAATAGAACGCTGGACAAAATTACAGATCATAAACCAAAAGCTTGATTTGAAAGGTTTTGACAATCCACAATACCATTTGCCCACATCTGTGATCTTATCCAATAGTCTGTTCGAAAATCCCCTATTTTTATATGCCAACCTCTTCCAAAGCTCCTTTTCCCAGACCGCAACGCCCCCATTTCGTTTTATCTGGAATCACGCCATTTTCAAGTTCCTCTATAAATCGCATCAGTTCGTTAATAGAATCCCTTTGCATTTCATAAAGCCTCTGGGGTGTTTCTTCATGTATCGGATCCTCCTGAAACGTACAAAACTGGATTGATTTCAGATAACACGCCATCTGCCTTATGTATAATTCCCTGTCTTGGACAGGCGGATTTCGAAATTTTTCTTTTTCATCGAATACATCATGTATGACCGTAACCCCCGAGAAGTGATTAAAATATGTGTCTCCACACATAAAAACAGGCTTTCCATACATCAGGGACTCAAACCCTACTGTAGAAGTCAGGCAGATGACGGCAGACGCTCTTTTAATTAGTTGATGCGTATCCGCGTCCCAACTGATGATTTTTACATTTGGATATCTGCTTAGTTCTCTATAAAATGATATTGGTTTATGCCCCTTTCGTACAGAGTGCTCTTTTACATAGAGCGTTTTATCCACCGGGATGCTTTTTGCCAACTGTTCTACAAAATAGGCCTGGTTCTCATACTTCCTTGCATATACGCAGGTAGACGCCTCCGGCTGAAAGTGTAGGGGAAACAAAAAGTAGTCCTCTTTTTTATCCGGTTCATCAAAAAATTTTTGGACAAAAGCCTGCCTTGTCGCTTCCTTAGCGGCGCCAAGAAATGCCCATTCACTTTTATATTCATGGGGATTAAATTTATTCTTATACTTTTTGTCAAAGAAATGGTTTATCCTCCACAAGCGGGGTACATAATCCGCAATTACATTTTTTATATTTTTACTCCCATTCACAGATGAATAAATATATTCTGGATGCATCCGGTTATTAATATAATTTGATATATATTCTCTGGTATTAGACAACTCCTGCTCGCTCACTGAATTTTCCTCATCCAGATATTTATAAAATACAGGATTTTCATATCCTTCATGGAGCGTAAAAAAAGTATGGTATTGCTTATACCGGGCATCCTGGTTAAATATAAAGCGTACGCCTTGCTTTTCCCCAACGATCATCCCCACAAATAAGTTTGCCCCGATAATACAATCGCTGGCTACATAGTCCGCACCCGAATCTTTCAGCAGATATTCCCAAAAAGTAATCATGCCGCAGATCAGTTTCACGGCATCCTCATGGCTGTATTTATACCGCATATACCGGTCGGTATAATACACTTCCCAAAGGTTATAAGCATCGTACTTCCTTGATAATGCCCGAAGACGCTTCATATTGAATTTATCCCAATGCTTCTTGAGCCATCCCTCCAGGCAGTAAACCTTTATGTCTTTATCATACTGCGCTTTTTCTTTTAAGTCCTCGCACACCGAAAAGACAGTATGCCCCTTTTTCTTAAGAATTTCCTTATAAGCCAATACATGCAGCGGATGCACCCCGGAACGGACAAATCCGATCGTCCGTGATTTTATCGCCTCTTTCTTACAGTGTCCGCAATCGTCTGTAACACATGCCATATATACCCCCCCACTAACTCAAATTGACTAATTTCCAGTAATTTCCGAATGCGGCGGCTCCCAATGCCTTTTTCCTTTGCAACTTGGATATATCTGCCTATCATCCGATACCGTATCATGCCCTTTGCCTTTATCTCAGATTTTGTCTCCTCTGTAAAACCACGAAAACATTTCAGCCTGTTCTCATGAATATGATTTGTCAAGCCGTCATCGATATAATTTCCCAAATAAATAATCTCATTAAACCATCTGATTTTAAACCCATGGTCTGCAATCCGGTTATATGAGACGCACTCAGACAAAAACGTTTCCCCCTCATACTCCGGAAACGGAAACCTTCGAAGCATCTCGGTTCGATAGACTTCGGCTTTATCCCCGGTCAGGCAAAGCTTCCTCCGCTGCCTGTTATCCGCATCAATGTATCCTCCTGGCAAAATACCGGGCGGATAGTCCCCAATCCGTTCATTTAGGCGAAACCCCCTTAACCCGGCCACTCCTGCGAAAGACCTATCCTTTTCTATGGTCTTCGCCCATTTCTTTACACAGGCGATCGCATTTGTGGTCAGCCTGTCATCCGAGTCCACGATAAACGTATACTCGGTTTTTATCCGTTTCACAGCGTAATTCACAGCCCTGTGCTTTCCGCCGTTAGCTTTCTTTAGATAGACAATTTTAAACGGCGGCTTTTGATTTTCCCATTTTTCGACGAATGCGCCTGTCCCGTCTGTAGAACCGTCATCCACGATCATCCATATAAAATCATGGTCTGTCTGACCCATCAAAGACTCATATAGTTCCACTAGAATATATCCCCGGTTATACGTTGGCGTAAGAACCGTAATCATCCTATCGGATCTCCTTTCGTAAGACATACCGGCAGCGCCCAGACAAAACCGGTAAAAAACAGCATCGGATGCCACAATGTTACCGTCTCAAAATACCCGGACAAAAGCGTACTGATCCCAAGCATTGTGACATCCATTCCCGTCCGGTTCAAACTACCTGCCGTATAAAATTTTTTTAACCGGTAAATATAATACCCAAAAAACGCCGCCACGCCAACCGCGCCAAATCTCATATATATGCTAAGGTAAGCGTTATGCGCATTCAAAACACTATCCTCTATGTTCGCGCCATGCGCGCCGATGCCAAAAATCCAGCCGAACGGGGTTTTGCCGACTTCCTCAAAGAGATATTCCCATATCCATTCCCGTCCGGTAAAAATATCCTTGCCCATAAACTCCAGGCCGATTCCATACCTGTTTGTGTAAAGCGTGGTATATATAACCGGCAGGATACAGCCGGCTGCAATGATAAGCAGCGAAAGCATCGCTACGAATCTGTAATTTTGCTTATATTTCATCGGCAGCGCATATTTCAGAAAAAGGAACAGCAAAAACATAAGCATAGACGTCCTTGATTTACAGCAGATCAGGCCAGCCAACGTTACCGCAATCAAAACCAGCTCACATCCTGTTTTACAGCAGGCCGCCCATTCCTTTGACACAGCAAGCAAAAGGCCTGAAAACAATGCCAGCAGAAATCCGATCGTATTTGGATTCAGCCTGGTTTGAAAAACACTCCTATTCGGATTCAATATAAATTCCCCGGTTTGAAAATCAAACCATTCTCCGCAGTCTTTTGACAAAAGAACCAGATAGCAGACGGCCAAAAAAAGAATGGCCGAAATCCATCTGATATCCTTTTTTCTGATATTGGCATTCTCCAGCACAACAATCCACAAAAGAACCCAGAGCGCAGACACCGCGGTTGTCGCCATGTCCCTGGTGAAAAATAGAGTGGTCGCAAGGAAATACAAAAGGCAGGCCGCAAGGTATATCAGATCGCCTTTCCGAAAACCCAGCCCCATGGAACTTGCGAATAAAACTACAAATAATCCCAGAAACAAAATATCAAATAAATTAGAGTAGGTGTAATATATTTGTGACTGCGTGACCAACACGCTAAGCAACAGGAATGCCGCCACGAAAAACACGCTTGACCATACGATTCTATTACGGCTGGCTCTTCCAACAATTAATTTTATATCCATATCCCTGCCTTATTCTTCAAAAAGTTCCTCTATCTGGCTCATTCTATAGGAAGGCTCGAAAAAATGAACCCGTTCCATTCCCGCTTTTTGGAATTTTAAGCGCATCTCCTTAGATTCATACATTTCAACCATCCCCCGCCTGATACCCTCTTTGCTGTTTTCAACAATAAGTCCGGCCTCGCCGTGGTTGAGCAGTTCCGCCGGGCCAGCGCAATCCGTACTCACTACCGGAACTCCCAAAAGCATCGCCTCGGCGATGGCAAGCCCATATCCTTCGCCCCTCGAAGAACATACAAACAAATCCCCCTCTTTGATATAGCAGTAGGGATTGTCGACAAACCCAAACAGCTCTACGTACTCACACATGCCATTTTGTTTTATATAGCGCTCCAAAGCGCCCCTCTCCTCTCCCTCTCCAAATATCCAAAGGCGGCACGGCATCCCGCCGCTATGCAGTTCATGGATTGCCGACAGCAGCCGGTCGTACCCCTTTTGCACATTCAGCCTTCCAACCGTCACAATGAGAAATTCGCCCCCTGCCTTTTGCGGCAGCCCGTGCGCGGGCATCTCACGGGACATTTTAAGTATTCGTTCACGATCGATAAAGTTATACTTTACGCACAAATTTGCAGTATCTCCGTACCGCTTTATAAAACAGTCCTTTGCATTCTCTGAAACGCATACAACCCGGTCAAATTTTTGATAGGAAGCGGCTTCCTCCTCGACCGACCCGTAAAATTTCCCGGTGTAATAATATGTAAACAGATCCGCATGCACCCATGCGAACCTTTTGGGGCCGCCTTCCTTTTTGTCTTTTATCCCATCCGCTATCAGCTTTGTAGACAGACCTTCCAAAAAAGCGACTTCATAGTCGTAATCTTGCCTGATATACTTTTCATAAACATATCCTTTTGGCATTTTCTGCCATAAAACCCGCCCGTTCACCTTACGTATCACGTCAGCTTTCCTTGACACAACCGTCCTGTAACGGACATATGCGGGCAGCCTGTGTTTATACGCACCCACATCGTAAAACGTCTGCACCGTAATGTCGTACTTTTCCGGGTTCATATATCCCACTATGTCGCACAACATCCGTTCCGCGCCGCCTCCAGACAGATTCAGTATAAAAAAAAGAATTTTTTTCTTCATTGCACGCACTGTTCCACAATTCCTTTCCAAAAGACAGCATACGGCAGGAGTCAGTCATAGCATGTCTGCCTATGCACGCTCAAATAAATATCCCTAAGCGCCCGGACCCAGAAATACTTTCCTTTTTTCAGGAGCATCATTTTTATCCTGTGGTTGCGCTTGATCTCATTCAAAGGAAACGCGTCACATACCCCTGAAAAGTATTTCTTTTGAAAGTATTTTTCGCACTCATTTTTCCTCTCACGGTATTTTAACGGGCACTTTGGGTGATAAAAATAATTTGTGATCACAGTCTGCATCGCAAAAAAAGCCGCCCCGTAAAGCGCCCTTTCGTACTCCGCCCCTTTTCCCCTTTTCTCCGCAAACGCCCAAAGCATCTCAAGATAGGATTCCAGTTCTTTTGGCGCATTTTTCCTGTAAACATTGACCATGCTGTTTGCGCGCATCCTGTAGTGGTATGCTAAATCCGGCGCGCAAATAATATGCGTGGCAAATTCCGCAGCCTCTTGAAAATACATTGCGTCCTCGCGAAACTGCAAATCCCGAAAAACAATGCCATTGCGCATTAAAAAATCCCTGTTAAAAAACTTCCCACATGCGCTTTCTACCGGAATGGTATTATCCATATTTCCTTTTAGGAATGTCGTCAATGCCTCTTTTTGAAAACGAAATATATCGTCCTTTGTGTTCAAGCTCAATATTTTCCCATCCGTGACGCATGCTTCCTCATGGTCTGGATAACTCCGGTATCCTCGGAACATAAAAATATCCGGCGCATCGTCCAGTTTCTTCAAATATTGAAAAAACTTCTCGCACATACCGCGGTCAACCCAGTCATCACCATCCACATATGCCACCCACTGGCAGTCGCAAGCTTTCACTCCGGTATTTCTGGCCTCCGGCAGGCCCTTATTTACTTTGTGGTGGATGACGGTGATCCGCTCATCCGATCTGCCTATTTTATCGCAAAGCCTGCCGCACCACTCCTTAGATTTGTCATCTATCATATATATTTTTATGTTTTCGTATGTCTGATTCACTAGGCTGTCAATGCATTCCCTAAGATACCGCTCTTTGACGTTATACACCGGCACAATGATTCCGACTGAATCCATGGCGTTAATCATACCCTTCTTTCGCATATTCCATCCGGATCCTCTCCGCGATTCGTTTTGCGGTCAAACCATTGGCTTCCAGCATATACGCATAATTTCCGCAGATCAGATTAAAACCCGCGGTCCCGATACGGACTACCCGCGGATGGACGGATCGTTCCGCAATGCATTCAGATACCATGCTGCCAAGCCCGCCTGTGATATAGTGTTCTTCCACCGTGACAACCAGCCTGCACCCTGCACACATTGCCTTTATTTCCTCTTTGTCAATAGCATCCAGCCTGGAAACATTGACGACGGTCGTTCCAATACGTTCTTTTGCCAACAGCCTCGATGCCCGGACAGCTTCGTTGACCATTGCGCCTGTAGCAAAAATCACGGCATCTTTTCCGCCATCTTTTACCACGTCAGATTTTTGCGGATGATAAACAAAGCCATCTTTATATACACAGGGGCTTCCAGGAATGCCGGTCAGCCTAAGATACGCCGCCCCATCATAGTCAGCTAGGTATTCCAGCATTTTTGCCATCTGTGTAGTGTCAGCGGGCGACAATACCGCAAGCCCCGGAATCGCGCGCATAATGGCTATATCCTCAAGCGCATAGTGAGTCGCCCCCTGGACTCCAAGTGAAAAACCGCTTGATAGGGCGACTATCTTCACATTCAGATTCATATAACAGACAAGCGTCCTGATCGCTTCATATGCCCTTAAAGAGACAAAGGGCGCAAACGATGTTACAAAGACATTGTATCCTTCCTTTGCCAATCCGCAAGCTACGCCGATCATGTTCTGCTCGGAAATTCCGACATTGAAATACCGTCTCGGACACTTGTCCCGAAACACTCCCAGATTAGCCGAATCCGCCACATCTGCCGCTATACAGACAATATCCGGATCTGTTTGCGCGATCCGGCTTATCACATCCCCGTAGGCCTTACGCATTCCAAGGCGCGACCAATACAGCGCGTCCTGATTTGTTATTTCCAGCATTTCGTCTCCTCCAGGCTTTTTTTGAATTGTTCATACTGCGTATCGTTGATCTGTGCATGATGCCAGCCAGTCTGCCCCTCAATCCGCTCGATCCCTTTTCCTTTTACGGTCTGTGCAATCACCGCCAGCGGCTTATTTTCCTGGGCATCCATAAAAGCAGATCTAAGTTGATTGACATTATGTCCGTCTACCTTCCTTACCGCCCACCCAAACCCTTCAAACACTTTTTCAAAATCATCCACCGGCATGATCTCCCCGGTGTACCCGTCCAACTGCTGATCATTCTTGTCTATAATGACAATAAGATTATCCAGCCCATATCTGGCTCCCGTCATTGCCGCTTCCCAAACGCAGCCCTCGTTGCACTCACCATCCCCTGCCAGCACATAGGTTTTATAATCCATCCTCTTTCTCTTTGCCGCCAAAGCGCAGCCTATTCCAATCGAAACGCCGTAGCCAAGGCTTCCTGACGTGATCTCGATCCCCTTATCCATATTCTCTGTTTCATGGGTTGAAAAGCCCGACCCGTTTCTTTCAAAAACCGCAAGATCCTCCTGTGTCAAAAACCCGCATTCCTTTAAAACCGCATAATGGGCAATGGAAATATGCCCCTTGCTTAGTATGAACCTGTCCCTGTCAGCCTTTGTCGGGTTTTTCGGATCTACGTTCATTATTTCCCCATATAGGACCGCAAGAATTTCCGCGCTTGAAAACGCCCCTCCAACATGGCCTCCCTCAACACCCGCATGGAAAGCCATATCAAGTACGTCCGCCCTGATTTTATAGGCTAATTGATTCAAATCTTTCTCACTCATGTTTACAATCACACGCCCCCGTCAACGCGTAAGATCTGGCCATTGACATAACTTGCAAGATCGCTCGCCAAAAAAGCCACCACATTTGCTATCTCATACGGCTTTCCCATCCGCTTCAAAATCGTTTTATTTAACATCCGGTCCCTAAGTCCGGTTTCTATCTTCCTGCCCATATCCGTTTCTATCATCCCTGGCGCCACTGCATTTACCCGGATATGGTATTGCGCAAACTCACGCGCAAGATTCCTTGTTGCGCCAATCAATGCGGCTTTACTTGCCACGTATTCATACTGCGCAGGCTCGCCATCAAAACCCGCAATGGAGGCAATATTCACAATGCTGCCCCTGTCTTGTCTTGCCATAAGGCGGGACACATACTGGGTTAGGAGCGTTACCGCAAAAAAATTCGTTTCAAAAAGATGTTTCATTTTATCAATCGAAGTCATCTGAAACGCTTCGCTGCTTTCTACAATCCCGGCCATATTGACGAGAATATCAATGCTAATCTTCTGCTTGCGCATTCGCGAAACTGCCTGTTTTATCTGGGCTTCATCTGTCACGTCAAAATAAACCGGCCATATTTCAACCCCGTAATCCTCGCAGATCCGAACCATATCTTTTTCAAATTCTTCCCGTTTCGTTCTTGCGCACGCCCATATGTTTGCGCCATTTTTTGCAAAGCATTCCACCGTAGAGCGCCCGATCCCCCGGTTTGCCCCAGTAATAATCGCATTCTTGCCCCTTAGCATTATACCCCCCTGCCGCCTTCAAAATAGAAATTACTTTTTGCTTGCCGTATAACCGTTTTAAAATTCTATGCCATAATCCGGCTTAGAAAGTATTTCCTTTCCCAGTTCATAAGAGCCAAGTTCTGTAATGTCGACCGTGTCCAGCATAATATCAAAAGCATCCTCAAGCGCATTCACAAGCTGCATATGCCCTACGGAATCCCATGCGTCAATATCCTGGTATTTAAGGCCCAAAAGCCGCCCCTCCTCTATCTCAAATGTATCTATAAACGCCTTATTGTAAAGCTCGATATTACTCATTTCTTCCCAAACTCCTTTCCTGCTTTTTACTTGCGTTCTCTATTTATTCGTTCTCTGTTTTTGGCAGCGCCATTCGTTTTGCGGGATTTCCGAACACATGCATCTTATCTCTTATATTACTGACAACAACGCTTCCCGCTCCAACCAGACAGCCGTCCCCGATCTTAACGCCTAGTATGGTCGATACGTTACACCCGACAAACGTCCGGCTTCCAACCTCCACCCGTCCATTGATCCCGCAGCTTGCGCAAACGGTTGTGAAATCACCAAGCATGGCATCATGCCCGATGGATGTGTTGTCAAGAATCGTAACGAAATCCCCTATGCCCACATTTACCGTCACGCCTGCGTTCGGATACATCACCACTCCCTTGCCAATACGGTTGAATTCTCCAATATGAGCCGTGGGATGAACCACTGGAACAAAAACTGCCCCCCGTTTTTCAAGCTTTTGGGTTACCAGGGCCTTTGTATCCGGATCCGCAATTGCCAGCGCAAATACCTCGTCTTCTTTCGGCTGCCATTCCTCAATCGCCCCGATCACTTTGACATCGCACGGACAGCCTGCAAGGGCATCCATATTGTCATCCAAAAAACCCCAGATTTCCCATTTTTTTTCAATCGCATTTATGTCCTTGCACCATTGCAAAAGCTCTCTTCCGAACCCTCCGGCTCCGACAATTACCAGTTTTTTCAACTCCGTTTACTCCTTTTTTTTCTGAATTGTTCCCATAACCAGTCCGCAAGGGCGTCTGGTATTTCCTGTTTGCGCGCAGCGAATTCGTCCGGATAAGCTCTTTCATTCCGCCTTTTTTTCACAAATTCATCAAATGTTCCGATTACCTTAGCCGGAACCCCAACCGCCACGCTGTTGTCCGGTATATCCCTCACAACTACGCTGCCAGCCCCGACTATGACATTATTTCCTATTTTCACGTCATACAAAATATTACAGTGCGCTCCAATAAATACGTTATCGCCTATTTCAATGCATCCTATCCTCTCTTTAAAACGCCCCCCCATATCCGTCTTAAGCCCCATGTTGTTAAGCGCCTGGTCGCTTACATCATGTGTAATAAAGCATACATGCGACGCAAGCCGGACATTATTGCCAAGGCGGATGCACTTTGCATATAAAGGGATAACCCTGTCCTCGATGCAGCAATTGTCCCCCATTGAAGCGTATATGCGCTTTCTCTTCATATATTCTGTTCTTTTGCCTGGCTCTATGATCGTAAACATCCTCAACGTATAAATGAAACGCTTCCCTCTCATAAATTACCTCCATGCAGCAAACCGATCGGCTGATCTTTTGGACAATGCGTATGCCCTAGGTATCATAGATTCCTTATGTACGCTTCTTTGCGTCATCGTTTAAGTTATTTCCAGTAAACTCCGCCCTTGTGTCATTTACCCGGTATGAACTGCCTGCGGCAGCTTCCCGCAGTACCGCAAATACCATCTTCACATCGACCATAAAGCTGCAATTTTCTACATACCAGATATCGTTTTCAAACTGATCGTTCCAAGACCAGGTCTTGGTCGGTTTTAACGGCATACATGCAAGCCCGGGCTTTACCGCGTGGCGGTATCGGTGGCGTTTGCTATATAGCGGCAGATACCTGACCAAAAGCGGCCTTGGACCTATAATACTCATGTCGCCTTTTAGAATACAAAACAGCTCCGGCAGCTCATCCAAAGAAAACCTTCTTAGAAACTTCCCATATGCCGTAACCCTTTGTTCCCCTGGCAGCAGCTCTCCGTTTTCATCTGTTAGGTTATTCATCGTACGAAATTTATAAATTTTAAAAATTTCTCCCTTATACCCTGGCCTTTCTTGTGTAAAAATTATGGGCCGCCCATGGAAAATAAGCTCCGACGCCGCAATGACCAACAGCAGCGGGCTTAAAAAAACGATGGCAAAACCACTAAGCAGGATATCGAGAAACCTCTTTACAGACATTGTGTAAACCGTCCGCCTTACAATTGGTTTCTTCTCCATATACTACCGCACCTCAAATCTTCCCTTCCTAACCGCAAACCTACAATAACGCAACCTTTCTTGTAAGCCTTTCCGTCAGATCATACCCGTCCCAGATCAGGTCAAAATCCATCGTCTTTCCAACAGGCACAACCCTGTCTATCCCTCTAACCCCTGCTTTTAAAAGCGGGAGCATACATTCTTTTTTTCCAATATACGCGACGGTCTGGCACTTTTTGTTGTTGCACAAATCCCAAAGCTCCATAAGATTGCCGCAGTCATATTCCAAAAAATATCCGCTGTTACCCTGATAATCCATCAGGTCATCCGTTATTTCTGACACCATTACCCGGACAATCCGGTTATCTTTATGCCTTTTGATCTTAATACCGGTTTTATTTGCCGCTAATATATAACTGCCCGCCAGTTTATCAACCCCTTGAATATCCCGATATTCGTATTTTTGTTCCACAATTTTTTGTTCTTCATCCCAGAACCTTTCCTTTGCTTCATGAATCCTGCCGCCTGTCCAAATAATCATTCTTGGACTTGTGCACGCATTCTGGTCAGAAAAAAAGGTGTCATTATAAAAGCTCTCCGCGACTCTCCCTTTTTCCTCTATATCCATATAACTATCCGAATCGATGACAGCAAAAGAGTATCGGTCAGCGAAGGCAATCTCCCCGGAACGAGACGGCAAAGCAGATTTCCTAAGTTCGGCTATCGTCTGGTCCCCTCCCCATATAACGCGCATATCGCATAAAGACGAAAACAAGTCGTTTACTTCCTTATCTTTGCCATATCGGACAACCGCCACATACGGCTTCATTTCCTCGTGCTCCTCTAACGCTTTCCTTATCGCATCTGTTATAATCCGCACTTGCGGGAAATCCTTCGATGGGACGCGCACGATATTAGCATTTCCCGTAAGCAGCCCTGATACAAGGCTATACGCAAAGTTTACAGGAACGTTTGACGGAGCTATATGGAATACAACGCCAACGCCAAGCGTAAGCCTATCTGTCCAAAACCTCTCTTTCAGTTTCCAGACAGCCCCTTTGCGAATCCAAAAAGCAAATGTAATAACATCTGAATACAGCCTTGCTTCCTTGCTGCTCATCAGTTCTTTTGACAGGTCATTCAAAAAAGCGATCGCCGCATCCCCAAACGGCTCTTTTGCGGGAATGTCTGCCATCTGCTCTATTAATGCCTTTTTATCCCCAGAATCCCCGGTTAAAAAAATGACCCTAGAAAGCGCCTCCATATTTTTGCGCATATGTATCACTGCACCCCCTAATCTCAGCATTTTTTAAGCGCCCAAGGATTTTAAAATATTTTCCCTTTCTTCCGCACGGACAGTCGTCTATTCCTTCAACCACTCCTTCATCCTCCGTTAAAAGACTGTGCCCGGGATAAGATTCCGGGATAGTGGAAACCACCTGCACAATTCCTTTTTCCCCGACGCCGCACGGTTTGAAGTCGATGGGGCGGCGTATGATAACGTCCGAAAAAACAGACGCATGTAAATGCCCGTACTCACATTCCATGTAAATACATCCCGTCTGCTCTGCCATTCCGTAGTAGTCATGAATAAACTCTAATTTGCAGACATCGTTCATACATTGACGAAACTCCTTCTCGCTAACCGCTTCTGACGACAGTTTTTTCCATCCGCCGCCATGAATAAGAATGCCATTGGAAAAATCGAATGTAATTCCTTCTGCCTTCAGCTTGACTAATTCTTTGTAAAAATACTGCCAGATCATAAACGTAAATCCAAAGAGCAGAATGCGTTGGCCGCCATATTTTTCTAAAAACGCCTTCAATCCTTCCACATCCAGCCTCATCTTATCGTCAAGAGCATACATCTTTTTTGAGCCAAAGATGCTAAAACCCAGTATCCCGGCTCCCCTCGCACTAAACATCGCCCGATCCTTCACTACGCCCGGGCAGTCTATCATAATCATCGGCATACGGCTGGAGCCTGCAAATTCGGACACGATCTTTACCATAGCCTTCTGCTGGTTCGAAGAAGTGATTCGATCAAGATAAATCTTACTTACCGACTGTCCTGTAGTTGCGGAACTGGTCACGGTTTTTACCACTTCATCGTCTTTTACCGACTTAAGCTCCAGCTCCTTAAACAGACGAACCGGCAAAAAAGGAATTTCTGTAAAATCCTTCACTTTGTCAATTTCAAAGCCTATACTGCTTAGGATCCTTTCATATGCCGCGCATTTTTCTTTATGGAGCCTGGTCAGCTCCAAAAGTCTGGCGGTAAGCAGTCTGTCCTTCTGTTTTTTATCCAAACCATATGGCGGAATCTCTAATATTTCTTCAAATCCCATATCATTCCCTTTTATTGTGTGTAATACTTCGACAATTCGTTATACAGTGTTTTCCCCGAATCATTTTTTGGTATTTCATCCACCACTATGACTTTAAACGCAGCGCGGTTTAGTTTTGTCTTTGAAATGATAAATTCCCGTACCGGATCTGCATACGTTTCATCTGTGACAAATAAATACATATGGTCATCCACTCCACTGCTGGCTGCTTCTATTCCAAACCGGCTTTTTATAAGCCCGTCCACTTCATCTAAATTTACCCGGTTTCCATAAATTTTTAAAAACCGCTTCTTCCTCCCTACGATAGAATAATACCCCTCTTCATCAAACATGGCCATATCGCCTGTCTCAAGAACGCCATGCCTCTCGTCGCCTTTGCTTAAGTCATCTCCGCACTCGGCATATCCAAGCGTTACATTCTTTCCCTCATATACAAGTTCGCCTGAAATATGGGGCTTTACGACTTCTTTACCATCTATATCTATAAGTTTAAATTTTCCGCCGGGAATGGCAATTCCCATAGCTCCTTTTTTTTCAACCGCCTTTTCCGCCGGCAGATACCCCATCCTGGCTGTGGCCTCGCACTGGCCATACATGACCACAAATCTCTTTCCATTCTCTTTCGCGTATTTCGCAAACTTTTCATGCAGTTTTGGCAGAATCTTCCCCCCAGCCTGTGTCATTGTACGAAGGGACGGCAGTTCCATTTGATAAAAACGCAGCCTGTCCAAAATTTCATACGTATACGGAACACCCCCAAAGGATGTGGCTTGTGCATCTTTCAAAAACTCCCAAAACTCCTTTTGCATCAAAGTTTTATCCGTAACCAGAATTGTGGCTCCAACAAGCAGATGGGAATTTATAATGGATAACCCATAAGTATAATTCATTGGAAGGGTCGTAATCGGCCGCTCCGTTTTGTCCAAATCCAAAAATTTCACAATAGACTTCGCATTTTCCAAAATATTTGTATAAGACTGGCGCACAAATTTGGGAGAGCCTGTTGAACCGGACGTGGTTAATAAAAGCCCTAACTTTTCATAAAGCCGGAACTCTTTTTTATATCCTGTCTTTAACAGGCAATATCCGTAAGCGCCGTAAACACGCTCCATTTCCCCAAAATCCTTTAAAGATTCCTCTGGCAGCCACAAATAAGCCGGCTTATAAATAAGCATCAATTTTTGCAATAAATCCGCATCAAGACGACTGTTTAACATCACCGGCGTTATTTGATGCGAAAGGAACGCAACATATCCAAGAACAGACCCGATTTCATTCCGGCATAAGGAAAATACAAGGCAGCGCCTCCCTACCGCGTCCGCTATATATCCCGCCTCATTTTCCAACTCCCTGTAACTAAGCTTCTTTCCAAATTCATCGATAACCGCTGGAGAACTGCCAAATTCAACCAAATTCCAGATCATTTTCAATAAACCTCCATATTCACTGTATTCAGCATCTCCATAGGCAGCGACTGGATTCGCCCTATCTAAGATCCCTTCCGCCTGACAAAAATAAAATCGCAAACTGATGAAACTTAACGAAAGCATCGGCGCACGACTTCTATAATATGCTGGGTTTGCCGAAACGTCAGTTTGTTGTCACTTGGCAGGCAAAAGCCACGGTTAAAAATATCTGTACTGACAGCGGCTTTTTCCACGGTTATAAAAGAATTTGACCTATATAACGGCTGCATATGCATTGGCTTCCAGATCGGACGCCCCTCGCACCCGAATGTGGCTAACGCCTCTAATATTTCCGAAGGACAGCTTTTGCCTTTTTCAACCTGGTACACAGCCGAACGGCTGCTTCTGGCCGTAACGGACATTCTATCCTCTTTTATAAGCCCGCACGACAGCCAATAATTACCGTTTTCCATTGGATTTAACGTGATCGGCAAGTCTTGCAAGCCATCTTGATAAGCCTCATATACAGCCTTTTTCTGGCTAATATGCTCCCAAAGATGCGGCCACTGACCCCTGGCCACGCCAGCGACCACATTTGATATCCGATAGTTGTAGCCCAGTTCCTCATGCTCATACCATGGCACGTCTTCCCGTGACTGCGTTGACCATTTTTTCACTTTCTTGTAAGAATATTCGTCTGGCACAACTAACATCCCGCCCGCGCTTCCGGTTATAATTTTATTTCCGTTAAATGAAAGAACGCCGTAATCGCCTGCCGCTCCGGCTGGAAGTTTCCCATCATCTGCCGAGACCGCCGCCCCTAGAGCTTCCGCCGCATCCTCAATAAGTGCCGCGTTATGTTCGCGGCAGATAGACCGTATTTTCACAATCTGCCCCATATTCCCATACAGATGCGCAAACACTACAATCCGAACATCCGGAAACAGCGCAAACCCTTTTTCCAATGCCTCCGGCGCCATGTTCCAGCTGTCATACTCTGAATCTATAAAAACGGGTTCACCGCCTTCATAGACGATCGGGTTTACTGTCGCTGCAAAAGTAAGGTCGCTGCAAAACACCCGTTTCCTATACAGGCTTCCGCCCGCGCCTTTCCCAAACGGCGTGCTCACACCGCTTGAGCTGCTATACGCCTTTTCAGCCGCAAGCTTTACCGCCATGTGGATCGCAGCCGTTCCAGAGCTTAAAGCCACGGCCCTGCGACCCATATAACCGCTGACTAATTCCTCCAATTTCTCAATATTGCTCCCTGCCGTTGTCATCCAGCCAGACTGATACGCTTCTTTCATATACTCCCATTCTTCACCATGCATAGTTGGCGAAGACAACAGCGCTTTTGACTTAAGCGGCTTAACTCCCGCGAAGCGTTTATCATTCAAAAAATCGTGCAAGTTAATTTCTCCATATGATTTATTCATTCTTTAACTAAAAATAGATATCCGCCTTATTAAAACAGGCAAGCACAAGATCCGTCACCAGCTCCTGCTCTTCATCCGTCATCCACACGTCACTCGGCAGGCAGATGCACCTTTCAAAACACTCCTTTGCTACATTGCACCGGACCCAAAACGCATCGTCATAAAAATCCCTGTAGCTCCTCCGGCTCCCGTCCAATGTAATCTGGTCATAATTGCGAAAAAGCGGCTGCATACTTATAGGCTTATACACCGGTCTGCCCTTTGCGCCAAACGCTTCCAGCGCATCGCAAATTTCCATCGGCGCCGCCGTCCCATGCTGATCCGTATACGTATACCCGCGATCATCCCTGGTTTCCATAAACCGGATATTGCTGTCACAAACCGCGCACGATATCCAGTAATTCGGCTCTGCGCCTTCCCCAACGGGGTTCATATACATAATCCCCCCTTCCAGCTTGTCACGGTACGCTTCGTAGATTTTCCTTTTCCTTTTTATCTGCCCGTCAAGGCTCTGGAACTGGCCGTGGATGAACGCAGCTGCCGCCGCATTCATTTTATAAGCATACCCTAACTCCTCATGCTGGTTCCACGGAGACGCAGCATGCGAACCCGAAGCCCAATACTGCGCTTTCTTACAGCTGTAATGATCATCCGTAAGCAGCATCCCGCCTGAAAAGCCAGTGGCAATCCTTCCGCAGCCAAAATCCAAAATGCCGTAATCGCCAATCGAACCCGTCAGGCTGCCTTTCCCACCATCCGCACAATCCACCCTGGCCCCCAAACTGTCAGACGCATCCTCAATCAACAGCGCCCCATGCCTTGTGCAAATTTCCTTGACCGTCCGAATCTGCCCCGGAAATCCGTACGGGTGGTTCATTAGGACAATCTTCACATCGGGATAACATTCAAATGCGATTTCCAATGCTTCTGGATCCATCCCCCAGTCCGCGTCGCAGGAATCGATAAATACCGGCTCGCCCCCTTCATATATAACAGGAAATGCCATCTCTGCCGACGTGAAATCGGAGCAAAATACTTTCACTCCTGCCAGCGCGCCGCCCGTTCCCATCCCAAGGGGCGTGGAAATCCCGCTTGCGCTGCCATACAGCTTTTCTGCCGCCAGCTTCAATGCCAAATGGATTGCGGCGCTGCCGGAACTTAAGGCTGCGGCATATTTCACCCCAATGTATGCGGCTGCTTCTTTTTCCAATGCGGTTATACTTTCTTCGGCACCCCCGGCTTCCAGGACTTTTTCCACCACGCCCATCCCGGCCCCATAGGGCGCGGATGACGCAAGCGATATTCTTTTTTCAAACTTTCCGCCGTCTTTGAAAATCTTTCGGAACCTCGGCTGTTCCCGGATGCATTTTGCGGCAACCTTCGTCATATCCGCTCCTTCTTTCTGATTCTGGCAAATTTTTATGGAATGCGCTGTCCATACGCAAGCCCTGATCACAAACTACAACAAACGGCCCGATTCCCGGACATAGCTTCGCCATACGCGGCCCAAACGACTGCCAAACGGCTGCCCTGCCCCGCGCTTATGTCTCCAGCTATGCCGGGAATCGGGATTGGCGCCTCGCATTGCGCGACTGCGTGTCCGTCAGCCCTTTGTCATCGTATTTATCCGCTAAACCATTGCCATACTCCTTATTTTTTCAAACACTCTTCCTTTTACTTTCAACTGTTTCCTGTTTGGCGCTTTTTCGTTTCCACCGCAGTCTTTTTCCTAGCGCATCATCATCCTGGCTACTTGCGCGGGATCAAACTCCGCGCCGTCCGAAAGGATGGCTGGCGCCTTTTTATCATTCGGGAACCAATGCTTTTTCCCCTTTAACTCCAAACCCGCCCTGACAATCCTGCCGTTGATCTTGATATCCAGATATGCCTTACGGTCACGGACGTTCACATCCGAAATGTGTTCCTCAAACCCTTTGAGCGGGCCTTCCATAACCACGTATTTTTTTCCTTCGCGGTAGCCGTAGGACATCCGTATCACCCCTGCGTCCGGGATTTTATGCCGCCTCATCTCGTCTGGCCCATTTTCCCCGTACCGGAAGTTCAATATAAAATCCAGAAACTCTGCCTCATCTTCTGATAAGTCAAAAAGTGTAAATTCCTCGTCACTTTCTTTCAAAACCTGCTCTCCAGCGGCATTTCGCTCATCCACATGGAGCTCTTTGATAAACGAGAGGAGATCCCCCCGGCATTTTCGAATCACTTCGTGCAACGCCACCGGATCCATGTCCGACCGGACGAACACGTATCCAGGAAACAAAGGCTGGTACACCGTACCCCTGCCCCCGTTCATCCACATCTCCGCGCAGGGATAAAATACCGTGCCCCTGCCCTAGATCGGAAGAGCGTCGTGTAGGGAAAGAGTGTAGTTCAGG
>CANDMI010000051.1 GCA_947385775.1 uncultured Eubacterium sp.
CGCAAGTCACATCCGAACAGGCCCCCGGCTTGCTTCCGGCTGGTTATCGAAAATTATATATGTTTCGAAACCGCCTGCCAATAACTTGCGCCTTTTGCCAGTATAAAATTCCAGGAGTGTGCAATTGCCATATAGGTTGAAAAATGGGGCTGGTCGGGAAAAATAACGGAAAACTTTTGAAAAACAGCCGGAAACAGGCGGCAGGCCCGTCCGGATGTGACTGTGCAGGGATGTTAGAAGTTCTTGGGATTCTGCTTTCCGTACAGGATTTTCGGGCATGGATGCCCGAAAAAGGGGATTGCGCCATGGATGGCGGTCAATTCCCGGTCCGTCCGGTATTGTAATCCTTGCACAGAATGCCTATAACTTCTTACATCCCGGAGCCGGAACATCCAGACGGGCCTGCTGCCTGTTTCCAGCGTCCTGGAGACAAAAAAATTCCATCATTTTGCCGGATAATTGCCTATTATTTATCTTTATATGGTAAATCCCCACCCCATGAAAAGTAACGCCAAATCTTACGAGGTATATACCCACGAGCGCCCAGGTGTCTGGCAAATAATTGCGCTCGCGGGTATATATTTCTTCTGCGAAATCAGCGCGTCTTCCTTTTTGTGCAAAATAACCAAACAAATCCTGTGAAATAAAGATATAGGGCTTTAAATCAAAGATAAATTTGTGTATATCGCTGATATTTTTTGGAAATCAAAAATAAAATTGACATAAACAAAGAAAGGGAGTATGATAAAAGCACATCAGAAACACGGTTTCCGGCCGGAAAACATAAGATGAAAGCAGTAAATAAAGCTAAACGAAAAACTTTAAAACACAGAAAATCAGGAGGTATATGGATGAAAGCATTGGCAAGATATGGGAAAGAATTTGGGGGCTATAGGTTAATCGACGTACCGGAGCCGGAGTGCGGGCCGGAGGATATTATCCTTGAGATCAAAGCGGCGGCAATCTGCGGGGCGGATATGAAGCACTATAAGGTGGATAATGGCTCGGATGAGTTTAATTCCGTGCGCGGCCATGAATTTGCCGGAGAAATTGTAAAGGTCGGTGAACTCGTAAAGGACTGGAAGGTCGGGCAGAGGGTAGTGTCGGACAACAGCGCCCATGTATGCGGCGTTTGCCCGGCCTGTGAACAGGGGGATTTCCTCTGCTGTGAAAGCAAGGTAAACCTTGGGCTGGACAACAATACCTGGGGCGGCGGCTTTTCCAAATACTGCAAGGTGCCGGGGGAGATTTTACGGATACATAAACATGCGATTTGGGAAATACCGGAAAATGTGAAATACGAAGAGGCGGCTGTATTAGACCCGATTTGTAATTCCTACAAAGCCATCGCGCAGCAGGCGCACCTGCTTCCGGGCCAGGACGTAGTTGTGTTTGGAACAGGCCCGCTGGGGCTGTTTGCGGTACAGGTTGCAAGGATTATGGGCGCGGTAAATATCGTTATGGTTGGGCTTGAGGAAGATACAAAGGTGCGATTTGGCGTGGCAAAAGAGCTTGGCGCAACCCATGTGGTAAATGGCTCAAAGGAAGACGTGGTAAAACGGTGTACGGAAATCTGCGGCAGGGATAACCTTGGGCTTGTAGTGGAATGCTCCGGCGCAAACATCGCGTTAAAGCAGGCGATCGAAATGCTGCGTCCAAACGGCGAGGTCGTGCGGGTCGGCATGGGCTTTAAGCCGCTTGAGTTTTCCATTAACGATATCACATCCTGGAATAAGAGCATTATCGGCCATATGGCCTATGACTCCACATCCTGGAGAAACGCCATTCGCCTGCTTGCGGCCGGACAGATTAAGGTGCAGCCGATGATCACCCACAGGCTTGGGCTGTCCGAATGGGAAAAAGGCTTTGAGCTGATGGCAAATAAAGAAGCGATCAAAGTTATTTTCCACTATGATTTTGATTAAAGCGTAAAATTTTAGAATCAAAAATAGAATCAGGCAAAGAAAAAGGAGTCTGATTGAAAAGGTTTGGGAGAAAAAAGATGGGAAAAAAATTAATGCTTGCTCCGTCCATGGGGTGCTGCGATTTGTACGAATTTGAAAAGCAGGTGCGTTTTATCGACGCACACGCGGACTTCTTACACATTGATATTAAGGATGGAAATTACGTAAAAACCTTCGGCGTAGGCCCGGACTTTATGAAGACGCTGAAAAAAACCGTAAAAACTCCGATGGACGCCCATTTGATGGTACGCCGCCCGCAGGATTTCATCGAAGCCTGCGCGCAGGCAGGCGCGGCGTACATCACTCCCCATACGGATTGTATCGAAAGCGATGCGTTTGTAACGATAAATAAAATCCTCTCCCTTGGCTGTAAAGCCGGCGTTGCGATGAACCCCGCGGCGCCGTTAGAGGGGATTCGTTACTACCTGCCGCTGCTTTCCAAGGTTACGGTTATGATCGTGGACGCAGGGTACGCGGGGCAGAAGGTCATTACACAGATGTATGACAAAATCCGCACGCTGGTACAGTGGCGCAGGGAAATGGGGCTGGATTTTCTGATTGAAGCGGACGGCTCAATGGATGCGGGGGTATACGGCCCGCTTGCACAGGCCGGCGCGGATGTGGTCGTATTAGGGCCGCCGGCGCTTTGGAATAAAGATGCGGACATCAGCAAAGCCTGGGCGGTTATGGAATCCGAGGTGGAAAAGGAGCTTGGCGGTTTAAACCAACAGGCATAAGCGTTTCAATCACAAAAAGGGTGTTTAAATTTGGATAAAAACAGAAAGGAAACGATATGGCATCGAATACAAATAATTCAGGCGTGAATATCGGCGCAAGGCTGGACCGTCTGCCAAACTCAGGCTGGCATGTAAAAATGTGGCTCGTATCCGCGTTCGCGCTGTTAGTCTGCTGGTCAAACGGCATCGGCGGCGCGGTGCAAAACATTTTATTAAACGAGCTGCACTGGTTAGAGGAAGGCTCTACGCTTCTGGCCATGTGGGGCACGACCTATACGGCAGGCCAGTTGTTCGGCGCTTTGGTCGGCGGGCCGATCGGCGATAAGATCGGACGTAAAAAAAGCATTTTGTTATATGAAATCATACATATTATTGCAATGGTCGGGGGCGCGATTTCTCCAAATATTGGGGTTTTATATGTATTTAGGCTTGTACAGGGCTTTGGCCTTGGCGCGCTTTTGGTCGTACTGTTTGCAGGGTTTACCGAATATGTGCCGGGGCGCAACCGCGGCGTGTGGTCAAGCCGCAACTCCTTTATTGGAAACTGGGCGCATCCGATCTGCAACGGGATTGCGTTTGTGATCGCTTTAACCGGAATCAGCTACAACATGAACTGGCGCGTACAGTATATGATACCGTCCATTCTTTCCATTATCGCTTCGTTATTGATCGCAAAGAAGTTTCCGGAATCGCCGAGATGGCTGGAGGCCCAAGGAAGGTATCAGGAAGCGGATGAAATAATGACCCGGATTGAAAAGGAAATCGAAGCTTCCATCGGACAGCCGCTGCCGGAAGTGACGGAAGCGCCAAAGCAGGTAAAGCAGCTCCCTTATTCCGCATTGTTTAAAGGAAAGCTTTTAAAGCGGACGATCGTAGGTTCCCTCGTGCTGATCGGCATGAACACGATACAGTATACGTTGATGACCTGGATGCCTTCTTTATTAAGGTCGTTGGGTTATGATACCTCACAGTCCCAGTTTATGACCATGTTTGGCCTGTTTGGGGCGCCATTTGGAATTTTTATTGCGTCGCTTTTCATGGACCGGATTCCAAGGCGCGTCATGGGCGTCATCCTTTTAATCGGCATGGCGGTCATGGGTGTGATTACCGGGCAGCAAACGACGATGACGGCTTTGATCGCCACCACATTTATATTAAATACCATTATTTATATGTACGTATGCTACGCGTCCGCCGTATATGTGCCGGAGATGTGGCCGACGTCGGCAAAGCTTTCCGGCTCCGGCTTTTGTAACGCAATGGGCCGTGTCAGCAATATTTTCTTCCCGTTTCTTGTAACCTCTGTGGCAAGCAGTATGGGAAGCGGCGGGGTGTTCGTGCTGATTTCCATTGTTGCAGTCATCATCGCGGTCTGCGTGTTTATCTTTGGCGTAGAGACCAGGGGCGAATCCGTAGAGGAAATTGGAAATGTAGACTAAGCGGCGGCAAAATGCAGAACAACAGATTCAATATAGAAGGTTAAGAAAGGGGCTAAAGTATGAAAAACACAGAAGCGATCCTCGTAGTTCCGGGGACAATGAAGATCCAGGACGCGCCGGTTCCGACGCCGAAGGAAGACGAAGTTTTATTAAAGGTGGAGTATGTAGGAATCTGCGGCTCGGATGTGCACGGCTTTGAATCCGGCCCGTTTATCCCACCGAAGGATCCAAACCAGAAGATTGGCTTAGGCCATGAATGCGCCGGGGTAGTAGAGGCTGTGGGCAGCAAAGTTACGAAATTTAAACCGGGGGACCGGGTAAATATCGAGCCGGGCGTACCGTGCGGCAAATGCAAATACTGCCTGGAAGGGCATTACAATATTTGCCCGGATGTGGACTTTATGGCGACGCAGCCAAATTACAGGGGCGCGTTGACCAATTATCTGTGCCACCCGGAAAGCTTTACCTATAAGCTGCCGGAAAATATGAGCACGATGGAAGGCGCGCTTGTGGAGCCTGCGGCGGTAGGGATGCACGCCGCGATGGAAGGCGGCGCAAGGCTTGGAAAGCAGATTGTCATCCTTGGGGCGGGCTGCATCGGCTTAATGACCCTGCAGGGCTGTAAAGCGCTTGGGGCGACGGACATTATTGTAGTGGACGTAATGCCAAAGCGCTTGGAAATGGCAAAGCAGCTCGGGGCCTCTGTCGTGATCAACGGTATGGAAGAGGATACGATTGCAAAATGCAGAGAGCTTACAAACGATATGGGCGCGGACATCGTATTTGAAACCGCAGGCTCCCAGGTGACAGCAAAGCAGGCGCCGCAGATTGTGGCCAGGGGCGGCAGGATAATGATCGTCGGCACGATACCGGGGGAGGTTCCGGTTGATTTCCTAAAAATTAACCGTGAAGTCAGCATACAGACGGTATTCCGTTATGCAAATAATTACCCGATGACAATTGACGCGATTTCATCCGGAAAATTTGACGTAAAATCTATGGTTACGCATGTTTACGATTACCAGGACGTACAGCGGGCATTTGAGGAATCCGTAAACTGCAAACAGGATATTATCAAAGGCGTAATTAAAATTACTGATTAAATAAACATGAAAAGAGAAAGAGGAGAGGATCAATGTTAGCAGATATCAGATATTGGGAAAATAAGGCAAAAGAAGGAAAATTCGCAATCCCGCATTTTAACGTATGGAACGCGGAAATGCTGATGGGCGTTATGGATGCGGCGGAGGAAGCAAAAGCCCCGGTAATCATTTCATTTGGAACCGGGTTTGTGGGCAACACCTCTTTTGAGGACTTCTGCCATATGATGGTTTCTATGGCAAAAAAAGCAACGGTGCCTGTCATTACACACTGGGACCACGGCCGCAGCATGGAAATCGTGCAAAACGCTTACAACCATGGCATGAATTCGGTTATGAGGGATGCTTCTGCTTATGAATTTGAAGAAAATATAAGGCTGACGAAAGAAGTGGTAGATTATTTTCATCCGCTTGGCATTCCGGTGGAGGCGGAGCTTGGGCATGTGGGCAATGAAACAGTTTACGAGGAAGCGCTTGCAAGCTACCAGTACACAGACCCGAGCCAGGCGGCGGAATTTGTAGAACGCACCGGATGTGATTCCCTTGCGGTTGCCATTGGAAACCAGCACGGCGTGTACACTTCAGAGCCGAAATTAAACTTTGAAGTGGTGGAAAAGGTACGTGACGCGGTATCGGTGCCGCTGGTTTTGCACGGCGCATCGGGCATCGGCGATGAGGATATTAAAAAAGCGATTTCCCTTGGCATCGCAAAGATCAATATCCATACGGAGCTGTGCCAGGCGGCTATGACAGCCATCGCCGCAAATGTAGACCAGCCGTTCCTTGCAGTGGAAAGGGCAGTTCGGGACGCGGTAAAACAGCGCGCATTGGAAAAAATCACATTGTTCGGAGATGATGGAAAGGCGGAATAATGGTGGAGAAAAAATTAGACGTTATCTGTGTTGGCGCGGCGATCGTAGATATACCGCTGCGCCCGGTCAGCAGAGATATGTTTGAAATCGAATCTTTTCCACTACAGCAGATTTCCATGACCATAGGCGGGGATGCGATCAACGAGGCCACGATTATCACCCGCCTTGGCCATAAGGCCGCGCTGATGAGCATGGTTGGAAAAGATGCCGTAGGTAATTTTATTATAGAGCATTGCGAAAAAAACGGCATTGACTATAAGGGCGTAAAGCGCAGGGAAGGGATTGACACGTCGATCAATGTCGGCCTTGTAACGGCGGACGGCGAGCGGACGTTTGTGACCAACCGCAACGGCAGCCTTTGGAAAATGACAATTGACGATGTAGACCTGTCCCGTTTTTCCCAGGCGAGGCTGTTATCTTTGGCAAGTATTTTTAACAATCCGCTTTTGGACTGTCCGGCCCTTGTAAAAATATTTGAGGAAGCAAAGAAAAATCAGATGATCATTTGCGCGGATATGATCAAAGCCAGGCTGGGGGAAACGTTAGAAGATATCCGGGAAGCCCTTTCCTATGTGGACTATTTTTTCCCAAATTATGATGAAGCGTGTATGATGACGGAGGAGACGGAGCTTGAAAAAATCGCGGATAAGTTTTTGGACTGCGGTATTCGCAATGTGGTCATCAAAACCGGAAAGGACGGCTGCTATATAAAAAGCAAGGACGGCAGCGTGCTGGTAGTTCCTGCGATGAAAGGGATTACCGCCATTGACACCATCGGCGCGGGCGATAATTTCGCATCCGGTTTTATTACGGCTATACTGGACGGAAAATCTTTACAGGAGTGCGCGGAGTTTGCGAATGTCACGGCTTCCATCAGCGTACAGAGCATCGGAGCCACAACCGGCGTACAGCATAAGCTCCAGGTGAAGGAGCGGCTGAAGGAATATTATGCGCAGCGGGAGTAAGTTTAAAAAGTGAGCGAAAGGAAAATAAAATTATGAAAAAAATGAAGTTAGGGAGCACGGATATCGAAATTGCGCGTATGGGGCTTGGCACCTGGTCCATTGGAGGAGGCCCTGCGTGGGGCGGCGACCATGATTTGCAGGTCGTAGTGGATCTGATTCAAAAATGCCCGCAAATCGGCGTGAACTTAATCGATACCGCGCCGGGGTATAATTTTGGGAACAGCGAAAAAATCGTCGGCAAAGCGTTGGAAGGGATGAAGCGTGAGGATGTCATAATTATCACAAAATGCGGCATTATCTGGAATGACCGCAAGGGAAGCCTGTTTAACAAGGTAGGGGATACCCAGCTTTACAAAAACCTTTCAAAAGAATCTGTTTTAGAAGAAATCGACCAGAGCTTAGAGCGGCTTGGCACAGATTATGTGGATGTCTATATGACGCACTGGCAGTCGGTAGAGCCATGCTTTACCCCGATTTCCGAAACAATGGAAGTATTAAACGACTTAAAGGCAAAAGGCAAGATCCGGGCAATCGGCGCGGCGAATGTGGATGTAAACCACATTAGGGAATACTTAAAATACGGTTCATTAGATATTATACAGGCAAAATACAGCATTTTAGACCGGGGCATCGAGCAGGATCTAATTCCTATTTGCCGGGAAAACCACATCACAATCCAGGCATATTCCCCGTTGGAAATGGGATTGCTAAGCGGCGCGCTTCCAAGGGATTACAAGCCGGTGGGCGCGCAGATTCCAAAGAAATGGTTCCAGCCGGATAATATGCAAAAGGCAATGGACATGATGGACAAGTGGAAACCGCTTTGTGAAAAATATAGCTGCACCGTGGCAAACCTGGCGCTTGCATGGATACTGGCCCAGGGGGATTTCATTAATTTATTAAGCGGCGCTACGACCGTAAGCCAGATTGAGGAAAATATTAAGTCGGCGGAACTGGAATTAGAGTCGGCGGATGTGGCTTATATGCGTAAGCTGGCGGAGGAGATAGACTCCTAAGTAAGATTTCAATGAGTGAAGTATTTTCGGCTCCTCGGCGGATGGCCCTTTCTCCCGCAGGCGGTTGCTTGGCCGGCGCAGGAGGGGGGAAAGCTGCCTGGAAAGTCTAAAGATATGTGGAGCAGACCGTTCCAGAATATAAGAAACGCCGGGAGCGTGCATTAACCGCAGCTTCCCGGCGTGATTTAGCTGGTTGTTCATTTATAATAAATTTCTTTATTCAGCGCCCCTTCTTTAAAATTTACAATCACATTCGTTGCGGCGTCCCCGATTACGTTTAACGTAATAACGGCCATTCCAGGCAGGTAATTCATTGCCAGTACAAGAGAATATCCGATCATGCAAAGCTCGGAGCTCATGCCAAGGCCGGACATGACCACATAAACCATAGTCGTACCCGCTACCGGGATAGCCGGCGTGCCGACGGCGGTGCAGATGGATAAAAAGGCTGCGGTAGCCAGCGTAGCCGGAGTTACATTGATGCCTGCCGCGGTTGCGATAAAAGTAATGGCGATCATATGCATGGCGGTTGTGCCGTTCATATTGATGGTCATTCCAGTTGGGAGCACAAAGCTGCTTATTTCTTCCGTACATCCCAATTCATCGGTGCAGGTTCTTGTATTTAACGGCAAAGTGGCTGCGGATGAATTTGTAGCTGCGGCAAACAGCCCGATTTTAAAAGATTTCTTTAAAAACGGCAGAGGGTTCAGCCCTGTAGCAAAAAAGATGCCCACCGGATAAATTGTGACAACCAGTAAAAGGCTTACTGCAATTGTCGTAACGATCCATACAAGCGTCGGGCCAATGTATTCAACGCCGTATACAGCAAGCGTGCGTGTGATCATACAAAAAATTGCGGTTGGAGCGATTTTATTGATCAGGAAATTTAAAAACATCTGTACGACATCATTTAAATTCTGGATCACATTTTTCAGCGGGGCTGATTTGCTTCCCATGGCAGTCATGCACAGCCCTAGGACGATCGCGACTACGACAACGGATAAAATTGTATTATTTGTGGAGAATGCCGCAAAAATATTGGATGGAACAGCGTTTACAACCGTGACAAGAGGATTGTAGCCTTCCATGGTAACCGCCTCCGTCACCATTTCATTTGGCAGGTTTACATCAAACCAGCCCATGGATTTTACAAAAAATGCCCCGGCGCCAGCCAGCGTAGCCGCGGTTATGTAAAAGCAAAGGTATGTAAGAAACGTCTTTCCGGCGATTTTTCCTAATCGTTCCGGGTCGGCAAGGCTGCACAATGCAAGCGTAAGAGAGGTCAGTACCAAAGGCACGATCGCCATTTGCAGTCCTCGCATAAACAGCTGGCTGATAATATAAAATATCCCTAGCCCTTCAAAACCCTGTGTTGTCGTTATGTCCTGGAACAGCAGAGCATGGATAACGTTCCACGCTTCTTTCATACCGTTTCCATTTAAAAATTCCCTCAATAGCAGGCATGAGAATCCTACAAGAAAGCCGCCGGCTACGGCAATCAGCATTTTTTTTACAATAGAAGCTTTTTTTTCCTTATTTTTCATACGCAAATTTCCTCCCTGTTTTTGTTGATGATCTGATGTTTTGAATCTTTGTTTCAAACATATAACTTTGGTATAACCAAAAACCTCCTTTCCATGTTTCATATGGCATGCTTCTGTTTTGTAAAGATAGACAGAAAATCCCAAATATTTCCAATATAATTTAGTAATTTATTTGGAACTTATTGAAATATATTGTATCTCTATATTGCGGTTTTGTCAATTGAAATCTTTGGATCAAAGAAAATTTGGCTGGTTTTACCAATTTTTGGATTGAAAAGTTAGTATTTGATCTGTGTTTTTGTTAAAAATGTTGGAAACGAAGATAAAATATAGAAAAAGCAGATTCTTGTTTTTTAAGTTTGGAGTCAATTCGATTAACTGGAAGTGGCGAAATGTGCGATGCGGTATGCGGATAAAGAGGGGTTGGAGCGGATAAAGATTTATTATGACTATGCGGGAAGTAGGATGTTTTTATTTTGTCGCTTGTTGGCTATAGCTTACATATGCAGATTAATTTCTGTTTCACTAAATTGCCTGTGGATGTCCCTGCCGCCATACATGATGCGGACAATATCCACTGTGTTTTTGTTTTCATCCGGCAGGTAAAGTACAAGATATTTGTCGACAGGGAAAAAACGGAGTCCTTCACTGTGCCATGGATCTTCCTCATACTTTATCATACGGACTTTGCAGTAAATGCAAAGTCCTGGGCTGAACTGTTACATGAATGCACAAAACGCAAAAAGTATCGAATAACGGATGCGCAATCGCTCTTTCACGCATCTTTATTCCTCACTTTTTCTTGGATAGGGTTCCTTCACGTCCGTTAATTCAGCAAGGTAATCCATGCTCGTATTTAAAGCCAGGGCGATTTTCCGGCATTGCTCAAATGTGAAATATCTTTTTCCAGTCTCAATTTTGGAATAGTCGCTTTGGTCGATACCGGTTAAATGCTGCATCATAATCTGCGAATATCCTTTTTCTTTTCTTAATTTGCTTAATCGGCTCATTTTGTCACCTCGTTGTTATTATGGCAAATGGACCTATTGACAATAGGGTGAAATTGACCTATTCTATAAATGTGGTAAAATGAAAAATGAACGTGGGATAAATATGGCAGGGAAAATGGATTTTTATGTAATAGTTTTAGAATCAGTTTTTTTGACTGAATACTTTATATTTTAGTAGTATTATACTTCGTAGTTTCACCTCTAATAAAATTCTGTAATCATGTGTATGATAAAAGTATTATGATTCAGAATTGAGGTGTATCATACTTGATTATTGAAGATTTTGTGCCAGATAGGATTTACGAGCTTTGCAAGAAGAGACAAATGACCAGATATAGACTGTCTCAGTTGACTGGGATTGAGCAGTCTACATTGTCGAATTTAATGACGCGTAAAAGCGTCCCGAATGTGATCACGCTTTCCAGGATTTGCGATGGATTTGGAATCACGTTGTCACAATTTTTTCAGGAAAGCGATGAATTACCAGATATTTCGAAAGAGCAGAGGTTTGTATTGGACACTTGGGCATCGCTTAGTGAAATGGACAGGAAATTAGTCTGCACTTATGTGCAGGGGTTACAGCGTAAGTGACTTTTTAGCATTGTGCATTGTTTTTATTTATGGAATGTTTTATAGAATTTCTTGTTCTGTGCTTGTATATCTAAAATAATCCTATTAAAAAATATTTGTTATTTTCTGTTATTATTGTATACTGCTATCATATTTTTCATTTTTGCCTGATTCCAAGGATATTCTAATCAAATTTAGAAATATTAGCATTTTTAATGTATTCCTACATTATAGTGAAAGGGGCGGCGTAGTGGAAAATCTGCGAAAAATGAAAATATGGAGATAATATTAGAAAAATATGAAAATGCTGTCTTGCAATGTGCAGTGCAACAAACGGGTGCATTCAGCGTTTCTGAATTGCGTTGTGCATTATGCAGTAGGGGAATAACAAATTTGGGTGAGACAAGTGTACAGATACTTTTAAATCAACTTGTAAAGAAAGGTTTAATTAAGAAAAGATATATAAGGTTAAAATATTTGAAATTTCAGATGTTTTTCTGGTCTTATATGGATAAGGATTTTTATATAAAGCATATAGAAGTTTTTGATTATTCCGATGAGCGGCATAAAAAATTGTTGCAAGAAGAATTTGAACGTAGAATTAGACTGGAAAATAATCCTATATACAGGTATTTGCATTATGATCTTGCACCAGCAATTATTGAGTCGGAAGCGTGGTGGTATTTGTCAAAAAAAGAGAGGTTCGTATTTACCTGGACAACGCCTACAGATCAAAAATGACTTGAAAAGTTACAATGCGAAAGGTGTATGGATAGGGTTTTAGAGTAAAACAGATATGAAGAGCTTTTATTTTGTTTGCTTATCACACATTTGCTTCATCCAAGAAAAAATATCCGGCCCCTTTCCATACTTTAAAACATAATCTATTATATTTTGTCAACTTAACGTTTTGTTTACCAGCGCGTTTAACAAAATTTGCTCCTAACGGAACGAAGATGGCATTTTCGCACTTCCTGTCGCGCGGCCGCTGTTTTGGTCAAAAAACTTAGTAAAAGCAGATCTCAATCGTCAACCGCCCCCGCTCAAACACAGAACAAATCGTCCCTCCCATTTCCTCGGTCAGGTTTTTTGCCACCGCAAGCCCAAGCCCGGTGGAGCCTTTGCCGTTAGAGACGGTGTAAAAGCGTTCAAAAAGCCTTGCCGCCGTGACCGCGTCCAGCTCCGGGGCGGAGTTGGAAAAGGAGATCTTTCCGTCTGGATATAAAACCACGTCAAAATCCCCGCTGCTGTAGCGTATGGCATTGGAGAGGATATTAGAAAAAATCCTTGCCAGGTAATCTTTGTTCAGCAAACGGATCACGGCGGAATCCGGCATCTCTATATTTGGAGATACGCCGGATTTTGACATCGCCCCGTAAAATTGCGCGAAGCTTTCCTCAAGCGCCGCGTTTAAAGACACTTCTTCAAAGCGCGGCTCTTTTTCGGCGCTGAATAAAACCGAATATTGGAATAGCTCCTCCGTAAGCTTTTTTAAAGCGTCCGCCCGGTTTTTGATCATCTTGATATAGCCCTTTGCCGCGACGGACGCGTCTTCGGCTTCTAATAAGCCGATATAGCCGCAGATTGCGGTCAGCGGCGTGCGAAGGTCGTGGGAAACGGCGGTGATGGCGTTTGTGAGCTTGTTGGATTTGCGCTCAACAGCGCGCTTTGCGTCGCGCAGCGAACGCAGGTTCGCATTCAGCTTTGCCGCAAACGTCCGAAGCATTTTATCCCGTGAGGAGATACGGATCACGGCGTTTGTGTCCCCTTGCAGGATCTGTTCCATTTGGTCGCCGATCTCACGCAGCGTTTTGCGGATGAAAAGCATCTGGCAAAACAGCAGCGCTGTCAGCATGAGTGATAAAAATAAAAGGAATGCCATTGGTTTATTTTAAGTCCTTCTTTTTAAAGATCAGGATGCCGGCGGCTGTCGTCACAAAGATCAGGATGCCGGAGTTTACAGGAAATTCATATGGTTTCTTTGGCAGGGTGATATTTTGCAAAAGGTAAAACATATGGTCATAGGGCAAAAACGCCACCAATTTTTCATAAAACACCCGTTTTTTCCCAGTAAGATAATGCGGATTTTTTTGCTTGTCTATATGGATGGGGTTTTGCGCATCCTGGGTATAGGTGTAGTTGTCATAATATTCCGGTTCTTCCAGTCTTGCGTTTATCGTCATCATGACCATGTACATGATGATTGCGATAAGCAATACCGTTACCACTCCTGCCGCCTTGTTTTGGATCGCCATGCAAAACAGCGTATAAAGCGAGCAAAACGCAAAGCCCGCGATCAGCACGACGAAAAACGCTTTTGCGTATTCTGTAAACGGTATGCTGGTCGGGCCATACAGCGGGATTCCAACCGCATAGATTACGATTACGCTTGTTAAAAATAAAATCACGGCCGCGGCGTAAGCGGTAAGCATATTCGCAAAATAAATGGAAATGCGGCTGTGCCCGGCGATCAGCTTATTTCGCATCGTGCCGTCGCTGTATTCCGCCCCGATGAAAAACCCGATCACGATCGCAAGCATGATCGGCAAAACGATCGCCAGGGCAAGGGGCATATTGTCCAAAAAATGTCCGTGCTTTAACTGCTCGTTATATTCTGCGCCGTAGTGGTTTTTATAGGAAATATAGGAGCCGATCAACACAAAAAACGAATAGCCGATGGAAAAAACCTCCGCCGCTTTAAATATGCTAGAATGAAAAAGCCTGGCAAGGTTGGAATGGATTAGTCGGATCATTTTTTCGCGCCTCCTAACAGTTTAATATAATAGCTTTCCAGGCTTTCGTCCTGATCTGCCGCGGACAGCAGCTCGCAGCCGGTTTCGTTTAGCATGCAAACAAGCTTCGTTAAGGGAATGTCAGAAAAAATGTCTGCCTGCCCGTAGCCTGTGATCTCATACGAAATGTCATTTTTTTCAAGAGCCTGCGAAAGCCTTTCTGTATCGGAAACGGTGACGCGGATGCATTTGCGGCATTGGTTTTCCAGTTCCGCGGCGCTTAGCTCCTTTACCATTTGCCCATGGTCGATAAAGCCAAAATGCGTCGCAAGTTTTGACAGCTCGTCTAAAATATGGCTGGAGATTAAAACGGTGATGGCGCGTTCCTGGTTCAGCTTTAAGATCAGCTCGCGCATTTCCACGATGCCCTCAGGGTCAAGCCCGTTGATCGGCTCATCTAACGCAAGAAAATCCGGGTGGCCGGATAGCGCGATGGCGATCCCAAGCCGCTGGCGCATGCCGAGGGAAAAATTTCTCGCTTTTTTCTTTTTGATAGAGGACGGCTCCAAACCTACAAGGCTTAAAAGACCGGGTATTTCGTCGTAGGACGGTATGCCAAGGATCTGGAACTGCTGCTTTAAATTTTCTTCCGCAGTCATATTCAGATAAATGGAGGGCGTTTCCACGACCGCCCCCATCCGGCTTCTTGCTTTTGTGATTTCCGGAGAAAGGTTCTTTTTCCCATAAAGCGTGTAACCGCCGTCCGTCGGCTCTTGCAGTCCGCAGATAATGCGGATTAGCGTAGTCTTTCCCGCCCCGTTTTTTCCGACAAAACCGTAAATGGCGCCCTTTGGAATATGCATATCTAAGGAATCTAACGCCGTAAACCGCCGGTATTTTTTCGTCAGATGGTTTGTGCTTAAAACGTAATCCATGTCTGCTCCTTTCTTTTTGCGAAGATTGTCTGATACAAACAAAATCTGATACAAACAAATCTTTGATACGGTATGGAGTATACCCCATCCAGGTTAAGGAAGCGGTAAAGAAAAGAGTTGAGATTTCGTAAAGATTCACGCTCTAAAGCTTAAAGCCAATCCCCCAGACGGCTTCGATATAATCCGCTCCGGCGGGGCGTTTTAACTTTTTGCGCAAATGGCTGACATGCACCTTTAAGGAGCTTTCCATGCAGTCAGGCGTGTCTTCGCTTATCGCGTCTAAAAGCTGGGTTTTTGTGACGACATTTGGCGCGTTTAAGATCAGCTGCTTTAAAATCGCAAATTCCGTCCGGGTTAAATGTACTTCCTCGCCATTTACAAGCGCTTTTCTTTCATTTGGAAGCAGCCTTAAATCCCCGTATTCCAAAAAGCTCTGCGCCCCGCTTCGTTTTCGAAAGCATACGGCGATCCTTGCAAGCAGCTCGGAATTGTCAAAGGGCTTTGTAATGTAATCGTCCGCGCCTTCCATAAGCAGTTTTACTTTTCCGGGGATGTCCGCCTTTGCGCTTAGCACAATGGTCGGGATGTCCTTTATTTTTGGAAGCACGTCTTCCCCGCTAAGCCCCGGCAGCATAAGGTCTAAAAGCGCCATATCCGGTCGTTTCGTGGAAAAAAGCAGCAGCGCCTCGGTGCCGGAGTAGGCGCGCAACACGCCGTAGCCTGCTTTTTTTAAAAGAGTTTCTAGCATATCCCCGATATAAATGTCGTCGTCTATGACTGCGATCGTTTTCATAACGCGTTAAAATCCCGCCAGAGCCATAAACTGGTCACGCAGCACAGCGTCCTTTGTCCCTTTTAGCTTTGCGGCTTCACCCTCAAGCTCTATCTGGCTTTGCGCCGTCTGCATTAATTTTTTCAGGAAATCCTCTTCCTGCTGTTTTGCTTTTTCGGCGCGCCGCTCGGCGTTTGAGCGGTTTTGCAGTTTTACGGTCTGTTCCATAGAATCGATAAGACGTGTCATGCTTGTCTGCATATTGCTACCTCCGTTTGCATTGCTTAAAGTTGCGATTGCGTTCATTTTCATTACTAATAAATTATATCGGCAGGCGCCGCGTTATCTTTATGGGGAAGAAATGAAATGGCACGAATGGACTTTGCGTTTTAAATATGTTATGATATGTGATAACAAAAGAAAAACAAACGTTAAGGAGACGCATATGAAATTTCTCCACATCTCTGACCTTCATATAGGGAAACGGGTTCATGAATTTTCCATGATAAATGATCAGAAATATATATTGGGAAAAATCCTTGCCATTGCAGAAAACGAAGAAATTGACGGGATTTTTATCGCGGGGGACGTTTATGACAAGCCTGCGCCCTCGGCGGAGGCGGTGCAGCTGTTTGACTGGTTTTTGACCGGCCTTGCGGGGCAAAAAAGAAAGGTGTTTGTCGTAAGCGGAAACCACGATTGCGTGGAACGGCTTTCCTTTGGCGCGCAGATTATGGCGAGCCAGCAGGTCTATGTGTCGACGGCATACGATGGAAACGCCGCAAAAATCGAATTGGAGGATGAATACGGAAAGCTTGCGGTCTATTTACTTCCGTTTGTAAAGCCTGCCATCGTAAACCACGCGCTGGAGATGGAGGAGCGCCCGCTTGAAAGCTATCAGGACGCGTTAAGGGCGGTTATTGGACGAATGGAATTAGATGACGGCATACGAAATATTTTGGTGGCGCACCAGTTTGTGACGGGAGCCGGGCGGTGCGAATCGGAAAATGTCTCGGTGGGCGGACTGGATAATGTGGACGCGGATGTATTTGACGGCTTTGATTATGTGGCCCTTGGGCATATCCACAGCCCACAGTGGATCGGGCGGGAGACTTTGCGCTATTGCGGCACGCCCTTAAAATATTCGTTTTCCGAATCGGAGCAGCAAAAATCAGCGGTTATCCTAGAATGTGGGAAAAAGGGGGATGTCCGTATCCGCATGGAAAAGCTTACGCCTTTGCATGATATGAAAAAAATCCGTGGCAGCTATTTGGAGGTTACGGCGCGTAAGTTTTACGAGCATATGGATACCGAAGATTATTTCCAGATCACCCTTACGGATGAAAATGACATTCTGCAAGGGCTGGCAAAGCTTCGGGTCATTTATCCGAACCTGATGCAGCTATTGTATGACAACAGCCGCACGAAGCAAAACCAGGCCGTGACGACGATAGAGGCAATGGAAAGAAAGTCTCCGCTGGATTTATTTGAAGAATTTTTTAAGCTGCAAAACAACCAGCCGATGAGCGATAAGCAGCGGGAGCTTGCGGAGCGGTTTTTAAAAAGCGAAATGGATGAGGATGAGGGAAGATGAAGCCGATCACGCTAGTTTTAAGCGCCTTTGGCCCTTATGCGAAAAAGACGGAAATTGATTTTGCCAGCATGGGAGGCCAGGGGCTATATTTGATCACAGGGGATACCGGGGCCGGAAAGACGACGATCTTTGACGCGATCGCTTTTGCGCTGTATGGCGAAGCCAGCGGCGACGTGCGAAAGCCGGATATGTTTCGCAGCAAATATGCGGGAGACGATGTGCCGACCTTTGTCAGATTTGAGTTTGAGTACCGCAAACAGAAGTATACGGTAGAACGGAATCCGGAATATATGCGACCAAAGGGCAGAGGGAGCGGCTACACGCTCCAAAAGGCGGAGGCGAAGCTGGAATATCCGGATGGGCGCGCGCCGGTTACAAGGACAAAGGAGGTCACAAAGGCGGTTACGGAGCTGCTTGGATTAGATCGAAAGCAGTTCACCCAGATTGCGATGATCGCCCAGGGGGATTTTCAAAAGCTGTTGTTTGCCGCAACAGACGAGCGCGGTAAAATTTTTCGGCAGATTTTTAAGACCGGGGCGTATCAAAAAGTACAGGAGCGTCTAAGGGCGGCGGTAAAAGCGCAAAAGGAGGAATACGAGGAATTAAAGCGCAGCATGAGCCAATATATAGACAGCGCGATCTGCATGGAGGACTCCGCTTTTTATGAAAAATGGAGTCAGCTGCAAAAGAAAAAGCCGGACGGCATGCACGAGGAGGGCGAAACGTTGCTGGAGTGGATCTGCCAGGAAAGCGAAGCGGCGTTAAAAGATTTCGATAAAAAGATCGAGCAGCTTGAGCGGGAGCAAAGAGGGCAGGATGAGCGGCTTTGGCGACTGCATAAGGCAAACGAGCAAATGGAGCGGTTGAAAAAGGAAACGCTTGCCCTAGAGGAGCATAAGCCGGACTATGAGCGGGAAAAAGCGCGGTATGAGTCTTGTTTGGAGTGGGAAAAGGAATGCAGCCAGATTTTCTTGCAGATAAAAGAGCTTGAGGGCCGCTTGCAGTTATTCGAGCGTATGCAAAAGGAGCGGGAGAATCAAAGAAAGCGGGAACGTGAGCTAAAAGAAGGGCAGGACATGCGCGAGCTGCTGCTGGAAAAAAAGAAGGAGCTGGAGCTTTCGTTAAAAGCGGGACGGGAGAAGCATCAAAGCCTTTCGTCCCTTGGGGAAAAAAGGGAGCGTCTTTCGCACCAGATCAGCCAGGCAAAGGAGCGGCTTTCTACGTTTACGGCGCAAAAGCAGGGCATCGAGCAGTTGGAAAAGGAAGCGAAGGCGCAAAAAGAAGCGCTGGAAAAAATGAGCGGAGAGCTTGAAAAAAGCGGCAAAAGGCAGGAGCTTTGGGACAGGGAATGGGAAACGTTGAAAAACGTGGATACCAAACAGCTGGAATTAGACCAAAAAAGGCGGGAAGCCGCCGCAAAAAAACAGCTGCATGAAAAGCTGCTCCTACAGGCCCACGATTATAAAAAGCGCCAGCAAAGTTTGGTGAAAACGCAGCAGGATTACCGCAGGTTTGGAAAGGAAAAAGAACAGGCGGATGAGCGTTACCGCGACATGGAGCGGCTTTTTTATGACGCGCAGGCGGGAATGCTGGCGGAGGGGTTAAAAGAGGGCGCAAGCTGCCCGGTCTGCGGCTCCACCCATCATCCGAAGCCTGCCAAAATGCCGGATAAAGCTCCGACAAAAGCGCAGTTAAACAAGGAAAAGGAAAAATTAGCGGAAGCGGAAAAAAACGTTCAGCAGGCGAGCGCAAAGGCGGGGCGTATTTTGGAAAGCCTGTCTTTGCAAAGGGGGGATATTATAAAAGCAATGGAGGAGCTTGGAGAGCCGCTTGTTTTTACGGAGCATGAGGAGCCGGAAGCTTTTTTAATGGAAGCCTTTTTAATAGAAGATTTTTTAACGGAATGGCAAGAAAAGCTCGATCTTTGCGGAGAAAAAATACGGGAAAAGGAGCGTCTGCTTGCGGCGGAATGGGAAACGATCCAGCAGGACAAAAACCGGAAAAAAGAATTGGAGGGCCTGCGCCAGCTTGAAAAGGAACGCTTCGAAAGCCTGACGGAGCGTTACAGGCGTTGCAGCGATGGTTATGCGTCGTTAAATGGAAAGCTAGAGGAAAAAATGCGCCAGTGGCAGGAATTGAAGCGAAAGATGCAGTTGTCAGACAACGGAGAAAAATGCGACTCTTTTTATGAACAGCAATTTATCGAGGATTTGAACAAGAGCATTTCCGATCTGGAAGCGCAGCTGAAAGAAAACGACGGGCAGCAGTTGATAAAGCGGCGGTTAGAACAGGAGCTTCCAAAAAAAGAGCGGAAGATGGAAGAGCTTACAAGCCAGATACAGGAAATGGAAGTGGACATCGCAAGGAAAAAAGAAGGGCAGAAGGCAGATTTAAATAAGATCGCAGACCTTGCAAAGCAGATTGGGACAGACAATAAGGAGGAGGTCGAAAGCAGGATAAGCGCGTTGTCTAAGCGCGCTAAGACCCTTACGGATGAAAAAGAGGCCGCGCAAAAAGCCTATTTAGACAGCAAGGCAAGGTTAGAAAGGCTTTGCGCCGCGGTTGAAACCTTACAAAGCCAGCTAAAGGACGCGCCGGAGTCCGGGGCGGAAAAAGAGGAGGAAGCGCGTCTGCAAAAGCAGGAGATCTTACAGCGGAAAAATAAGATCCGCGCAAAAAGGGATTTCGCGCAAAACGCGTACCTTACGGATCGGGAGATCCTGCGCAGGCTCAAAGCCCAAAAAGGACATGCCGAACAGGTGGAAAAAAAGTACATCTGGATGCGGGAGCTTTCGGATACGGCAAACGGCACATTAAATGGAAAGCCGAAAATCGAACTGGAAACCTATATCCAGATGAATTATTTCGACCGCATATTAGGCCGCGCAAACGTGCGCCTGCTTACGATGAGCGGCGGGCAGTATGAGCTAAAGCGGGAGGAAGGCTCTGACAGCTTAAAAGGCAAGGCGGGGCTTGAGCTGTGCGTCATCGACCACTATAACGCGACAAAGCGCAGCGTAAAAACGCTTTCGGGCGGAGAATCCTTCGAAGCTTCCCTGTCTCTTGCGCTGGGGCTTTCCGACGAGATCCAGTCCTTCGCCGGAGGGGTGCAGATGGATTCGATGTTTGTGGACGAGGGCTTTGGCTCATTAGATCAAGAGGCGCTTACTCAGGCGATGAAGGCGCTGATCCGTCTGACCGAAGGAAACCGCTTAGTCGGGGTCATTTCCCATGTGGCGGAATTAAAAGAGCAGATCGAGCGAAAGATCGTTGTCACAAAAGACCGGGGGCGGGATGGGATCGGCAGCCGCGTTGAGTTGGTGTAGATTTTAGCTTGTCATCTGTACATGCGCATATTATAATAGGAGACACATGGCAAAAAGACAGATAATAAAACAGATAAAAATACGACAGATGACATATGCTGGATAAGGAGAGACACATGTATTATGTACTTCAGGTAGCCCCTGGATATGAGGAAAAGACGGAAACGCATATTGAGGCGATCTTGCCGGATGATCTGTACGGGCACTGCTTTCATCCGACTAGGCATTTGCGCAAACGGTTCCATGGCGTATGGAAGGACACCCACGAAAAGCTGCTGCCCGGATATGTGTTTTTGACGACGGATGATATTCAGGCGGTTTTCATGCGGCTCAAAGAAGTCCCGCTGTTTACAAAAATTCTTGGGAGGGATGGAGATTGCTTCATCAGGCTTTCGGATCATGAAGTGGATTGGTTAGAAAAGCTGCTGCGCCTGAATGAGGGCAGAAATAGCGGGCAAAAGGGCGGCAGGTACGAAGCCGACATTTCCAAGATCGGATTTGGCGAAGGAAACGAGATAAAGATCGTATCCGGCCCGTTAAAAGATATGGAGGGCATGTTAAGGAGGATCAACCTGCATAAGCGGATGGCGGAGGTCGAGATAGAATTTATGGGAAGGAGCACGGTCGTCTACCTTGGGATAGAGCTGTTGGAAGAAAAAGGATGATGGCGGGTGTGGCGAAATGGATTTATTTGATTATATGAGAGAACAAAATATGCAAAAGGAAGCCCCGCTTGCCGCAAGGATGCGCCCGGAAACGTTAGACGAGGTGGTGGGCCAGCGGCATATCATCGGCAAGGATAAGCTTTTATACCGCGCGATCAAAGCGGATAAATTAAGCTCCGTCTTATTTTACGGCCCTCCTGGAACCGGGAAAACGACGCTTGCTAGAGTGATCGCAAATACCACGAGCGCACAGTTTTGCCAGCTAAACGCTACGTCGTCCGGCAAAAAGGAGATGGAAGAGGTCATAGAGCAGGCGAAAAACAGCCAGGGCATGTATGGGAAAAAGACGATCCTTTTTATCGACGAGATCCATCGCTTTCATAAAGGCCAGCAGGACTATCTGCTTCCGTTTGTGGAGGACGGCACGGTCATTTTAATAGGCGCGACTACGGAAAACCCGTATTTTGAGGTAAATGGCGCGCTTTTGTCCCGCTCCGTCATATTTGAGCTTAAGACGTTGTCAAAAGAGGATATCAAAACGCTTTTGTACCGGGCGGCGTCGGATGAAAAAAAGGGAATGGGCGCTTATGGAGCGAAATTATATGACGATGCGGCGGAGTTTTTGGCGGACGCGGCAAACGGGGACGCAAGGCGGGCGTTAACCGCGATTGAGCTGGGCGTGCTTACGACGCAGCGAAGCGGCGATGGGAAGATTCACATTACGCTGGAGGTTGCATGCGAGTGCATCCAAAAGCGCGCGGTCCGTTATGACAAATCCGGCGATAACCATTATGACACGGTGTCGGCGTTTATCAAAAGCATGCGCGGCTCGGACCCGGACGCGGCGGTCTATTATCTGGCGAGGATGCTTTATGCGGGGGAGGACATTAAGTTTATCGCAAGAAGGATCATGATATGCGCGGCAGAGGATGTGGGAAACGCGGACCCGCAGGCGCTTCAGGTGGCGGTGGCGGCGTCTTTAGCGGTTGAAAGAATCGGAATGCCGGAAGCGCAGATTATATTGTCACAGGCGGTCACGTATGTCGCGAGCGCGCCAAAAAGCAACGCGTCGCTTAACGCGATTGATCAAGCGGCAAGGCTTGTGCGATCTACAAAAACGCCTCCCATCCCGGCGCACTTACAGGATTCCCATTATAAATCCAGCGAAAAGCTTGGGCGCGGGCTTGGCTACCAGTATGCGCATGCGTATCCCAACCATTACGCCGCGCAGCAGTATCTGCCGGATGAGCTGTCCGGCACGGTCTTTTACAGCCCTACGGAAAACGGGTACGAAAAGGCGATAAAGGATTACCTTTCCAATGTGGAAAAATGGAAGGGCGACGGCAGGCATGGAGCGTATATGTAAAAATAGAGATTTTTTATAGAAAAAGGAGGTTTATTTTATTATGCAGTATAAGATCAAAGGAGATAACCTTCCAGTTGTCATCTGCAACCTGGAGGATGGGGAAAGCATGATCACGGAGCGCGGCAGCATGAGCTGGATGTCCCCGAATATGAAAATGGAGACAACGTCAAACGGCGGGATCGGAAAAGCGCTCGGGAGGATGTTTGCGGGGGAAGCGATGTTTCAAAACCGCTACACCGCCCAGAATGGGAATGGGATGATCGCGTTTGCGTCCAGCTTTCCAGGCTGCATCCGCGCGTTTGACATCGTGCCTGGAAATGAAGTCATCGTGCAAAAAAGCGGCTTTTTGGCAAGTGAATCCAGCGTGGAGCTGTCTGTGTTTTTCCAAAAAAAGCTAGGCTCCGGCTTTTTTGGCGGGGAGGGCTTTATTATGCAAAGGCTCTCCGGACGCGGGATGGCGTTTTTGGAGTTTGACGGCTATGTAGTGGAATACGAGCTGCGCCCGGGGCAGTCTATCGTCATAGACACCGGGTATCTGGCCGCGATGGACGCGACCTGCTCCATGGAGATCCAAAGCGTGCCGGGCGTAAAAAACATGCTGTTTGGCGGGGAAGGGATTTTTAATACCGTCGTAACAGGCCCTGGGCGGGTATATTTGCAGACTATGCCGATCAGCCAGGTGGCGGGGATACTTAGGCCGTTTATCTCCACTTCGAACTAAATTTATTGATCGTAGTAACAGTTCAGCCCAGGACTTTGCATTTACTGCAAAGTCCGTATGATAAAGTTGTGGTTGTGGGAATCCGGCTCTTTGCCAAAGGCAAACTTCCAATGAGCCGGATTCCGTTACAGTGAAGCCAAAGGCTGAACTGTAACCTGTTACTTATAAAATCCCAATTCCAGTCCTTGACTTTTGGATGGAATGCGTTATAATGTATGTGTCGTTTTGATTGAAAATAATAAGGGGAACGTAGCGTGCGTTTCCCGTTTTCTTATCGGAATATACTACTGCATTCCTAGGGGAATAGTATAGATTAACGCAATGAATGAAAGGAGGAGACACAGATGGAAAAGTTGATTTATCTTGACAATGCGGCGACGACTGCGTTAAAGCCACAGGTATTGGAAGCGATGAAGCCGTATTTACTGGAAAATTACAGCAATCCAAACAGTGTTTATACATTTGCGCAGCAAAGCAAAAATGCAATAGAAGAAGCAAGGAAAGTGATCGCGGGGGCGCTTGGCGCGAAAGAAAATGAGATTTATTTTACCGCGGGCGGCAGCGAAAGCGACAACTGGGCGTTAAAAGGATGCGCGGAAAAACTTGCCGAAAAAGGAAAGCATATCATCACAACAAAAATCGAGCATCACGCGGTGCTGCATACATGCGAATATCTGGAAAAGCAGGGCTGTGAGGTGACTTATCTGGATGTGGACGAGGACGGGCTTATCAGCCTGGAGGCGTTGGAGCAGGCGATACGCCCGGATACGGTTTTGATCAGCATTATGTTTGCAAACAATGAGATCGGCACGGTTGAGCCGATCCGTGAGATCGGAAAGATCGCAAAAAAGCATGGCGTATTGTTCCATACGGACGCGGTGCAGGCGTTTGGACATATGCCGATCGATGTAAATGAAATGCAGATCGACATGCTAAGCGCAAGCGCGCACAAATTCCACGGGCCAAAGGGAGTTGGATTTTTCTATATGAGAAACGGCGCAAAGCTTAACGCTTTTATTCATGGGGGCGCCCAGGAGCGCGCAAAAAGGGCGGGGACAAGCAATGTTCCTGGGATCGTAGGAATGGGAAAAGCCGTGGAGCTTGCGCTGGACGGTATGAAAGAGCGCGCGGATAAAATCGCCGCCATACGCGACCATATGATAGAGCGCGTATTAAAAGAAATCCCTTACGCAAGGCTAAACGGGCATCGGACGCTTCGCCTTTCCAATAACGCGAATTTTTGCTTTCGTTTTATCGAAGGGGAGTCCTTACTGATCATGCTGGATCAAAAAGGAATCTGCGCTTCCAGCGGGTCTGCCTGCACCTCTGGCTCTTTAGACCCGTCGCATGTGCTGCTTGCGATCGGACTGCCGCATGAAATCGCCCATGGCTCGTTGCGCCTTACGCTGTCAGAAGAAAATACGTTAGAAGAAGCGGATTACGTTGTGGACAGCCTAAAAGCCATCGTAGAAAGGCTTCGGGGCATGTCGCCATTGTATGAGGATTTTGTAAAAAACAATCAAAAATAAGGAGGGTGGGACCTGATGTATAGTGAAAAGGTAATGGACCATTTCAACAATCCAAGAAACGTGGGGGAGATCGAAGGAGCCAGCGGCGTAGGCACTGTGGGAAACGCAAAATGCGGCGATATCATGCGGATCTATCTGGATATCGATGAAGACACAAAGGTGATAAAGGACTGTAAGTTCAAGACCTTTGGCTGCGGCGCCGCGGTCGCGACCAGCAGCATGGCAACGGAGCTTGTAAAGGGCAAGACGATCTACGAAGCGTTAAAGGTCACAAACAAAGCCGTAATGGAAGCCTTAGACGGCCTGCCGCCGGTAAAGGTGCATTGCTCTCTTTTGGCGGAAGAGGCGATCCACGCGGCGTTATGGGACTACGCCCAGAAAAACCAGATTGAAATCGAAGGGTTAGAGCCGCCAAAGGCAGATATTTCAGAAGAGCCTCCTATAGATGAAGATGAATAAAATATGAGTAAAAAAGTAGTGGTAGGCTTGTCCGGGGGCGTGGATTCTTCGGTGGCGGCGTACCTGTTAAAGGAAAAAGGCTATGAGGTCATTGGCGTGACCATGCAGATTTGGAATGAGCAGCCCATTAAGGAGGCGGAGCGGATCGCCGCGCAGCTTGACATTCCATTTTACGTTATGGATTTCAAAAAAGAATTTAAACAAAATGTCATTTCGTATTTTATAAATGAATACCGGATGGGAAGAACGCCAAACCCTTGCATCGCATGCAACCGGTATGTCAAGTGGGAGTCGTTGTTAAAACGAAGCGCCGCCCTTGGAGCGGATTACATCGCCACCGGGCATTACGCGAAGGTCGTTTTACTGCCAAACGGTCGTTTTACGCTGCAAAGGTCAGCCACGGATAAAAAAGACCAGACGTATGCGCTTTATGGCCTAACGCAAAAGCAGCTTAGCCGGACGCTTTTTCCGATCGGGGAATTTGAAAAAGAAAAGATACGCCTTATCGCAAAAAAAGCGGGGCTTGAAACGGCGGATAAGCCGGACAGCCAGGAAATCTGCTTTGTGCCGGATCGGGATTACGCCGGGTTTATAAACAGACAAACCGGGGAAAAAGAGCCTACAGGAAACTTTGTTACAAAAGACGGAACTGTGCTTGGACGGCACAGGGGCGTTTCGCATTATACGATCGGCCAGCGCAAAGGGTTAAACCTCGCGCTTGGAAGGCCGGTTTTTGTGACGGATATCCGCGCCGATACAAAGGAAGTCGTGATCGGCTCCAACGAGGATCTGATGGCGACGACGCTTCGGGCAGGGCAGATGAATTATATGGCAAAGGATCATTTTGAGATAGGGCAGAAAATGACAGCCAAGATCCGCTACGCCCATATGGGGGAAGCCTGCCAGGTTACGGAAGTGTCAGAAGATGGACAATGCATTGGCATTCAGTTTGACCATCCGGTGCGGGCGATTACCCCAGGGCAGGCGGCAGTCTTTTATGACGGCGCATATGTACTGGGCGGCGGCACGATTTTTTAATCGCGGGCAGAGTCAAACGAATGCGATTTTTACGCTGGTAAAATTAAAAATATAGTAGAAAAAACAGTAGAAACAGGAGGTAGAAGCATGGCGGGAAGTCAGTGCGAGGGATGCGAAAGCGCATCCAGCTGCACAGCGCAGCAGAGGGAAAATTGCGAAAAAGGCAAAGAGAGCTTTTTAGAGCCGGCAAATAAATATTCGAAGATAAAAAAAGTCATCGGGGTAGTCAGTGGAAAGGGCGGCGTTGGAAAATCGTTTGTGACCGCGTCTTTGGCGGCTGCGATGAAAAAATCGGGACTTAAAGTCGGCATTATGGACGCGGACATCACGGGGCCTTCGATACCGAAAATGTTTGGGGTGACAGGGGAAGCGTATGGCAATGAGGAAAATATGATCCTGCCTGTGGAAACAAAAGAGGGGATCAAACTTATGTCCATTAATTTATTGATGGACAACCCGCAGGACCCGGTAATCTGGCGCGGGCCTGTGATAGGCGGCGCGGTCAGGCAGTTTTGGACGGACGTGGTCTGGGGGGAGCTGGACTATCTGTTTGTGGACATGCCGCCTGGGACAGGGGATGTGCCGCTTACGGTGTTCCAGTCGCTTCCGGTTGACGGCGTAGTCATTGTCACATCCCCGCAGGAGCTTGTGCGGATGATCGTAAAAAAAGCGTATAAAATGGCTGCGATGATGGATATCCCGGCGCTTGGCATTGTAGAGAATTTCAGCTATTTCAAATGCCCGGACTGCGGAAAAGAGATCAAGCTTTTTGGAGAAAGCCACGTAGAGGAGGCCGCATCAGAGCTTGATCTGCCTGTGCTCGGCAAGCTGCCGCTAGACCCGCAGATGGCCTCCGCCGCGGATGACGGGGCGTTTTATGAAAAGGAATTTCCATATTTGGAAAAGGCGGTGGATGCGTTAAAGAAGCTGTAAAAGGCCGGGGATTAGATCAGCCTAACAGAGATACCGATGAGGCAATGCTGGAAGCGGTAAGCATTGTGCGGGACCCGCAACGATCTTTTTGAAAAATGAATGTTATAATTAGGATATGAAAGCAGTCTTTGATGAAATTCAAGAAAATACCCGATAGCGTTTTTAACGTTACCGGGTATTTTTTAGCGTTAACTGTTTACGAAAATCCTATTGACATATGATACAATAGGTGAAACGAAAACGGAAAGAGGCAAAAGATATGACAGGTTAACTTATAACCAGTTAGAAGAGGCTATAAATGATGATTGACGATATGGGATATATCCTATATAATAGGTACAAAGAAAAGAGGAGGAAGAATAGAATGCCTGTTATTTCAAGATTTAACGGAATCGTAATAAAAATGTACTTAAGACAAAAAGAGCATAATCCACCACATATCCATGCAATCTATGGAGAATATATAGGGATGTTTTCTTTGGCGGATGGAGAAATGTTTGAAGGCGATATACCGTCAAAAGAACAAAAAACAATACAAGCATTTATTTCTAAATATGGGAAAGAATTGATGGAAATGTGGGAAACCCAGCAATTTCAAACATTGGAACCGCTTGAATAGAAAGTAGGTGAAACTATAAGATGCATAAAATAAAAGATGTGAAGCCATTAGACGATTGTGTTGTGTCTGCTGTCTTTTTTGATGGAACTGTAAAAGAATATGATATAAAAAGGCTTTATGAAACATTCCCGCAATTTAAAGTATTTAATATAGATAAAAAACTCTTTCGCAACGTTCATGTAGATGTTGGTGGATATGGAATATCATGGAACGATGAACTAGATTTAGATGCAGACGATCTATGGGAATATGGCAGGGAAGTCGGAAAAGAACAGGTTGAAGATATCAATTTCATATTCGCGCAACAGTTAAGTGAAGCAAGGGATATGATGAGCATGACTCAAAAACAGTTATCCGGGAAAACGGGAATACATCAGGCGGATATAAGTAAAATGGAAAGAGGAATAGGAAATCCTTCGTTATCTACATTAAAGCGTCTTGCGGATGGCATGGGAATGACTTTGAAAATTGAATTTGCGCCTAAAGAAATTGTTAAGGATTGAGATTGAATAGAATGTAAGGTGCCACAGCCGTATCGGTCTGGCATATGGCTATAAAACCTCCGGTTACTATTTATGGGGTGGGGAATTGCCGTATAAAGAATGATAAATAATAGAGCGTTATCCGGCAGTTTGGTTTTGAGAAATTTTGAAGGTTTGTGCTATCCGGACGCTGGAATCAAGCCGGTGGCCTGTCCGGATGTTCCGGCTCCGGGATGTAAGAAGTTCTAGGCATTCTGCGCAAGGATTACAATACCGGACGGACCGG
>CANDMI010000052.1 GCA_947385775.1 uncultured Eubacterium sp.
TACATTAGAAAGTGACTTGTGCGTTATTTTATTTTCAAAAGTTGTAAAGTGGTGTAAATTGATAAACGAGCTATCGGAAAGGGAATATAAGGGGAAGATCTCACTTTATTCAAATAATGAGCCTTTTTTAGATGAAAGAATAATCGATATGTACCAATACGCAAAACAGAAATTGCCAGAAGCTTATTTTTTCATATATACAAATGGCACGCTGTTAAATATCCAGAAATTTTTGGAGATTAAACCATATTTGGACGAGTTTGTGATTGATAATTACAATGACAAAATGGAAGTAAATAAAAATCTAAGGGAAGTGTACGATTATATTTTAAAGAATCCAGATGAATGTAAAAATGTGAATTTTTCATTCAGATTGCAAAATCAAATTTTGACAACAAGAGGAGGACTGGCGCCTAATAAAAGAAAGAAAAATGTAATAAAGCCGACCAGATGTAAGGAGCCATTTTACAAGATGATCGTTCGGCCTGGGGGGGGTATTTCGTTGTGTTGCAACGATGCCCTTGGCATATATACAATGGGGGACTGCAACAAGCAATCGCTATATGACATATGGTACGGAAATAAGTTTGTCCATTTAAGAAACGCCATGTTAAAAAAGGGAAGAGATGGTTTAAAACTGTGCAATAACTGTGACGCATGCACTTCATAGGATATGGCGGCTTGCTATCCGTATGCATAATGATAATAGTATAGAAAGCGGCAAAATTTGATTTATAAGGCACATAGTTTCAATTTTACTGGAGAGGAGTTTGGAATGTGGAAAAATATCATTCAAAAATCGTCAATAAACACCTTGTTGCTGGGGATATATCGACGGGGGCGTGGCGTATTTTTGCAGGATAAATTATTGTACAGCGTGGCTGACGGACAGGGTGATAACGTGGATTTGCGTATTGCGGTAACAGAGATTTTCAGATAGTCTTTTCCTAAAAGAGTGTTTGAAAAATGATTTTTGAAAAATGTATTTTTCAAACACGCTCTTGTCCTAAATTTTATTTACAAAAACCCCCGCCCACACTCAAGCGCAATCCCCATATACTTACTCCCGCACCGTTTCCCATAATCCGTCAGATCTCTAGGCTCCCATTTATCCGCGTCTAAATTGTCGGCTTTATAAAAAAACTGGAGGATTGGCACGTCGCGGAATTTGGCGACAGCCAAGGAAGCAGAGCATTCCATTTCTACGGCGATGCATCCCTGGGTCTTGCGTTCTTCTACAACGGCGCGCGTTTCTCTGTAAATCGCGTCTGTAGTCCAAATTTTTCCGATTATGTATGGGATTTCATGTTTTTTTAGGCACTGTTCGGTTATATCGATGGAGGAGCGCTCTGCCTGGATTTCTTTGCTGGCTGGAAAATAGTGGTAGCTTGTGCCTTCGTCCCGAACGGCGGAGGTGGGGATAATGATCTTGTTTCCCACAAGCGCTTGGTTTAGGATGCCGCAGCAGCCAAACTGAATGATCTTTTTTGCGCCCATGGCTATGATCTCCTCCAAACCAGCGGCGCAGGCAGGCGCGCCTACTCTGGATAAAAACAGCCCCATTTTTTTATCCGCGTATTCCACTTCATATACGGGGATGGCGCCATTTGCGGAATATAGATATGCGATCGTTTTTGATCTGTTTTTCGTTGTATAGTCTTTTATGATGTTTTCTGAAAATGTAGTGATGCACACTTCTGGAAAGTTCTCAATTCTTTTTACGCAGTCCGTCGCGTTTATGATCGCGCTTTTATCCTTGCAGAAATGATTGAATATGATCGCCATTTTTTACTCCTTTTTACTTTGCGCGGTTTTTGTTTACATAATCTTTAATCGCAGAAAAGCTGGCGGAGCTGATGTAATGCTCCATTTTGCACGCGTCATTCGTTGCGGTCTTTTCGTCTACGCCAAGCTCGATCAGCCATTTGGATAAAAATTCATGGCGTTCGTAAATCTTTGCCGCGATCTCATTTCCCGAATCGGTCAAATAAATAAAACCGGCGTTTGTTACGGTAATGTATCCGTTTTCACGCAGGTTTTTCATGGCAACGCTCACACTCGGCTTTTTAAAGCCAAGCTCGTTGGCGATGTCTACGGAACGCACGACGGGGAGCGACTTGCTTAATATCAAAATCGTTTCTAAGTAATTTTCCGCGGATTCGTGTATGTTCATAAATGACCCTCTATCTTTCTGTTTTGCCTTTGGGTATGAATGCCGTTCCTATCATATAACCGTTTATGGGGTGTTGAAACGGTTACCTTATCATATCATTTTTTTTCTCAAAATTCAAGCATGCCTATTGACAAGTGGGTTTAATGATGTTAGACTTTGTTTTAGAAGGTCTAACATCATTAGATTTCTAAATGGCGCAGCATAAAAATGCTTTCGAAAATGAATGCGAAGGAGGATGAAAATGAACGATGCGTTAGGTGAAATGGAATATCGGTTTGCCGAGCTTATCTGGTCGAATGCGCCGGTAAAGTCGGGGCAGCTTGTGAAAATGGCGCAGGATGCGTTTGGATGGAAAAAATCCACGACGTATACGATGCTAAAACGCCTGTGTACGCGCGGGCTGTTTGAAAATGAGGGCGGGCTGGTAAAGGCGGTGTTGCAGCGGGAGGATTATCATTTAAAGCAGGGGGAGAAGGTTTTGGCGGAAGGCTTTGGAGGATCCCTGCCTAGCTTTTTGGCGGCTTTTACTAGGAAAAAGCGTTTAAGCGGCGAAGAAATCCGTGAGCTTCGAAATTTAATCGAAAAATATGAAGAGGAAGGGGATGGCGTTAAATGACAACGTTGTTTGACATGTTTTTTCATATGGGACTGGAAGCCTGCCTGGTGATTATGGCGATATTGGCGGCCAGATTGGCGTTTGTGCGTGCGCCTCGAAAATACAGCTATGTGCTGTGGCTGGTTGTGCTGTTTCGGCTGCTTTGCCCGGTGTCGTTTCAAAGCGCGTTTAGCCTGTTTTCCATTACCGGGGCTCCGGCGAGCTTACTGCCTGACGGATTTGGAGCTGCGCCAATGCTTCAAGAGGAAGAGCTTTTGAAGCAAACGGCGCAGCGGCAGGTTCGCGCAGAGCAGCTGGCTGATACAGAGCAGGCGGCTGGCGCAGGGCAGGCGGAAAACGTCCTGCCGGTACGGGAGGATATGTTTGCGCTCCTATGGATTTTGGGGGTGATCGCGATGGCAGGATACAGCGCGGCGCGCGGGCTGCGTTTGCGGCGGCGGCTTAGGGAAAGCGGGAGCCGTCAGGTTTTTTTGGATGAGGGAGAAATAAAGGGGACGCTTCCTGCGTGGCTTTCGCGTACGCAGATATGGGAAGCGGATGGCCTACAGACTGCGTTTGTCACAGGAGCGCTTTGCCCGCGCATTTACCTGCCTGCCGGGTTGGATCGGCAGACGCGCGGATATATTTTGGCGCATGAGTGCATGCACTTGCGTCGCGGCGACCCGATCTGGCGGATGCTTGGCTTTGCCGCTTTATGCATCCACTGGTACAACCCGTTTGTTTGGGCGGCTTGGATTGCAAGCGGCAGGGATATGGAAATGAGCTGTGATGAGGCTGTGGTGCGAAGCCTAGGAGCGCATGTGAAAAAAGGTTATTCCGCCGCACTTTTATCCATTGCAAGCGGGCAGCGCAGCCTGCCTGGAAAGATGCTGGCTTTTGGGGAAGGGGAGACGGGTTCTCGCATCCGCAATGTCTTGAATTACAAAAAGCCCGCTTTTTGGATTACGGCTGCGGCCACGGCAGGCGTGGTGGGGCTTGGGGTCTTTTTAGCGACAGACGCTCCGGGCATGAAAGATGTGGAAGCCGCCAGCAAGAAGCCGGAACAAAGGACGATTACGGCAAAACAGGGATCAGGAAAAAAAGCGTCCAAAAAGACGAAAAGCAAAGCTGCGAAAAAGCAGGATAGCGGTCAAAAAACGGCATCCAGCATATATCCTGCCGGATCTTCGATCTGGAAGGCGGATTTAACCCATGATGGCGCGCCGGAAACGATCTGCTTTGATACAAGGCAGCTGCAACAGTCCGGGGTATCGGATATTACGGTGCTGGCTGCGGATGGGACGGAGCTGTTTTCCAAACCGCTTTCTACGAGCCATACCGGATGGGGGATGTTTGCATTATATCACGATGCGCACGGGGCGTATTTGTTTGAATACAACCCTTATTTGGGACAGGGTTCGGGCAGCTATTCTTATCGGTTGTTTTCGCTGTCTGATTCTGGTAAAATACAGGTAAAGGATGAGGGGGCGGTGAACTTTAGCGCGGGGATGCCCTATAATGCGCCGGATAATGATGTGGACGAGCTGATGGCATTTACGGATACGGTAAATTCCTATTGGGAAAATGCGACGCTGCTCGTTACGACAGACCAAACGGCGCTGCAAAACCTGTATGACGCAAACGGGGATGCCGTAGCGGTGCGGGATGGACAGAATTACTATGTTTGTCCGGATACGCAGATAAATCCATTACATTATATTGAAAAAATGCAGTGGACAGAGATGGTTTTAGAAGGGGAGGAAATTAAAGATACGACGGATTTGCGTTCTAAGCTTAAAGAGATAAACCGTGTATTTGCAGAGCGCAGGGAAATTGTGCGAAAGATGGAAGAAGAGCAGGGGTGATCGGAGGACGCATGCAGGAGTGTCAGGTCAAGGATCGGAACAGAATATGCAAGGGGAAATACCGATACAGACAGTAAAAGAAAAACTGGATGTATATTATAAGGAAGCTTCTAAGCAGGAACGGGATGAAACGATGGAATGTGACATTGTTTCCGCAAGGATTGTGGAGCCGCTGGAATCGGGGACGGTTTATTTGTCCCCGGCGGCGTAGGAATCCTGTCTGTATCGGTTTTCTCGCTTTATTTGATCGGCATATAAGTGTCCAGATATTCCAGTATTTTGCGCATATATTCCCCATATACTTTATGGTCGTTTTGTATGCCGTGGCCGGAATGTTCGCCCAGATAGTAGTCGTGGGGAACCCGGTTTTCTTTTAAGGCTTTCAAAAGCCTTTGGGAGCCTTCATAGGGCTGGACTTTATCGTATTTCCCGTATGCCATAAGGGTAGGGACCGTGCGTTCGTTTACCCATAGCAGCGCGGAAATGTCTTTGATTTCTTGATCGTATTGCGGCGTGTCGAATTTGGATTTAATTTCTTTTCCCGCCATTTTGCCAAATAACCCTCTTGCGGCGGCTTCGCTTTCTTTGCTTCCAGCGTCTAGGCCATAATATTTCCAGTCTTTTGGGTAAAAACAGGATGGGCCGACTGCTTCAAATACCATTTTTACAGGCACAGGGGATGTATCCGCGTCGCGGTAGGCGTACAAAAGGGCTAGGCAGCCGCCTGCGGAACCGCCGGAAATCGCCATTTCATCAATGGGATAACCTAATTTTTCCGCTTCCGAAACCACATATGGCATACTGTTTTTAATTTCTATGGACTGGGAGTATACGTTCGCTTCCGGATGCTCTTCGTTAAACAGGGTATAATTTATGCCTGCGGCTACGTATCCTTTGGAACAAAGCCATTTCAGCATTTCGGCGTCGCCGGACTTATGCCCGGCAGTAAAGCCGCCTGCGTGGAGGTATACGATTAGCCCGTAGCCGCTTTTGGAATTGTCCGCCGGGACATAGAGGTCAAATTTATTGGCCTCACCGTGGTCATAAGGGATGTCGGTATAAACCCGTCCTACCGAGTCGTTCCAGTCGACTTTGAATTCACCGCCAAAAGGGTCATGCTTCATTTTAAATGCTATAGACCCTACAAAAGCGAAAATAAACGTAAATACATAAATCAATCCCCACATAACCTGGCCTTTCCTTTCTTTCTGATCTGTTTTCCTTCTTATCGTTTTTTTCATAGAAAGTTGCCTCCAAACATTGTGCCGCCCATTAGAAAGTTCATAACAGCCCTCAGGGCAAGCCGCCCGGACAGGGCCCCAAGAATCAGGATGAGAAGTAAAATAAGGATGCGTTTTTGCGTAAGCTTCATTTTATGTTTGTTTCCTTTCCTAGAATCATGATTGTAATGGTGTTTCGAACTAGTGATACATTTGTAATGTCGAAACAATCATATCATCGAATGCCGCTGTTGTCAAGGGAGAGGGAAAAATGAGACAAAGCGTCAGAAATGTATCATCATAGGACAGGCAAATAGTTGCTTTTAGTTACTTTTCACGGGTTGAGGCGCTAACGTGTAAATCATCAATAATAGAGCGTTATCCGGCAAAATAATGGAATTTTTTGCTTCCCGGAGCCGGAACATCCGGACGGGTCTGCCGCCTGTTTCCAGCGTCCGGGTGGAATTTTCCCGATATTTTGCCGGATAACGCTCTATTATTTATCTTTATACGGTAAATCCCCACCCCATGAAAAGTAACGGTAAATATACGAGATAAAGGAAATAATCATATTTGTCATAGACTTTCTCATACACAGGTGATAAAATATATTTACGAGCGTCCGTATCCGCCAAATGGCTTACGGGCATAACGGACAGCAATGGAAAGCACAGAAAGGAAAAAGGATGAAAATACAAAAAAAGAGCGGTTTAAAAGAATTTTTCAGATCCATATTTTGTTTCAGCATACTTTGCTTTAGCATGATAATGCTTTATAAAAGCAATGCAAACGCTGCGGAGCAGACGGTTCCGGTAAATAATGGCGACAGCCTGACGGTTGAGGTGCATCCGGGGGATACCGGATTGATCGCGCCAAATGCGGCGACGGCGGATCTGCCGGATGATTTTACGGACATACCGGATGAGGATGACTGGTACGACGACTGGCGGTATTACTCGTTTGACAGTCAGGATATCAGATTTGAATATTCGTTGGATATGGACGAGGAACAGGTCGTTACGGTGGATGAAGCCGGACGCTACCGGATTCTTGAAAGCCTGGGCAGGCAGTATGTGAGGATTATCGGGCGAAACAGCGGGGAGCAGGAGGTTTTTCAGGCGACAGTCTGTTTTGAGTCGTACGCCGACATGACGGATGTTACACTGGAAAAAACAAAGCTGACGGGCTGTCTGGTCGCGTCTTATGACGATGGGGATTATGTTTATTATAAGGATGCGGAATTGGACGTAAGGTTAAACAGCGCCGTTGTATTGAGCGAGGATATGTTTGGGGTGGATCTGGACTGTAGATCTTCCAGTAAAAATGTGGGAGTTTACGCTTCGCTGACGGATAATGTGCTGCGTCTGACGGTTTCCGGGGATAAAAAATGCACGGTTGTCTTGACGGTCACGATTGCGGGAAAGGAATTTGAACTGACGGTTTCTTTAAAGCCAGTCCGGATATCCACGAATGCCGTGCTGTTGGAAAAGGGGAAAACAAAGCAGCTAAAGGTGCGCAATTGGCCTGACGGAGTAAAATGGAGCTCTTCGAATGCGAATGTTTGCTCCGTGTCAAAAAGCGGCGTTGTAAAGGGCAAAAAGGGCGGGAACGCAGTCATTACCGCAAAAATTGGCGACGGGCAGGTTGGCTGCGCGGTTTCGGTTGTTTCTGCAAAATTAAAAAAAGTGTGTAAAAGGGGCGCCTATATAGGTGCAAACTGGAAATACAGTCAGCCGAAACGGACGCAGACGGGTTATTATGATTGCAGCGCGCTTGTTTGGAAAGCGTATAAGGCGTGTGCGGGGCTGGATTTTGGAAACGCCTATTATCCGGGGACTACCGTTACGGAATCCGCATGGTGCAGGGACCATAACCGCATCGTAAAAGGGGGATATACTTATAAAAAGGTGCAGAAAATGCAGCTGATCCCAGGGGATATCGTCTTTAAGTCCGAAAATTTGAAAAAACCGTACGATACGACCTACCATGTGGAAATGTTTACGGGGTATATGTGCACCGGATTTGACCAGAAAGGCAAGCCACAGCTTACAACGCTTTGGGCCGCAAGAGGCGCAGGCTATGGGGCGGAGGACGGTTCCCTGTTGGGGCGCCCATTAAAATAATAAATGAAAAAATAAATGAAAGTAAAATAAAGCGGAATCGAAAATGCGCAATGGATTTTCGGCAAAGGAATGGAAGGTGAAAAGTATGATCGTATTCCGCGCGGATGGAAATAAATATATAGGAGCCGGCCATATCATGCGCTGTCTTTCCATTGCGGGGCAGGCGGCGCTTCATGGAATGGAGAGCTGCTTTGTTACGGCAGGGGAGGAATTTTACGACATCATTGCTTTAAAAGAAGGCCATCAAAATATTGTGCTGCATACGCAATACGATCAGATGGAGCGTGAGCTTGCGCGGCTTTTTTCTGTTTTTAAAAAGCTTGATGCGGCGGGGCCGGATGCAAGGTCAGGCATAGAAGCGGTGGTTGTAGACAGCTACCAGGTTAGCGCGCGGTACTTAAACAGCCTGTTTTCGTTTTGCCGAGACAGGGGAGCGAAGCTTATTTATATCGATGATCTGTGCGCGTTTCCGTATCCTTGCGACGTGCTGGTAAATTATAACGTCTACGGGCCGGATTGTGATTACGCTTCCATTTACCAAAATAGCGATGCGTCTCCTTTGACACTGCTTGGGGCGGGCTATGCGCCGCTTCGCGGCGAGTTTCAAAATTTGATTCCAAGGAAGGTTGAAAGCCAGGGGAGGAAAATATTGATTTCCACTGGCGGGGCGGATTTTATGCATATCGGGATTGGGATTTTGCGTGAGATTCTAAAAAGGGGCGAAAAACTGGCAGGCTTTCAGTTTCATTTTATCGTCGGCGCGATGAATGAGGATGCGGGTGAAATGCATAACCTCGTGCAGCGGTCGGATCATACCGGGGCGAAAATACGATTGCATGAAAATGTGTCAAATATGGCAGAGCTGATGCGAATGGCGGACGTAAGCGTTTCCGCGGCCGGAAGCACGCTTTATGAGCTTTGCGCTGTGGGAACTCCCGCGCTTACCTATGTTTTGGCGGACAACCAGATTCCCGGGGCAAAAGGGTTTTGTCAATACGCAGGGCTTGAAAACGTCGGGGACGTAAGGCGGCTTGGGGTTTTAAAGCTGTCCGGGCTTTTGGTGGATTCCGCGGTGGGGCTTTGTAAGGATTATGAAAAAAGAAAGCGGATCGCGGCGCAGATGTCTAAGGTTGTGGACGCAAAAGGGGCGGAGCGGATCTTGGAGGCTGTTTTTGGAAGTTCTTGGTGATGCAGGGGGCTGATTGTTCTTAAGGTATATTTAACCGTTTGTTTCATATACTATATCCAAAAAACCACAAAAGGTATTTTATTATGAAACAGTTCAAACGCTATGTAATTATTGGAATATTATTTGTCCTTGTCACCGGAACCCTCTCCCATTTTGTGTATGGCTGGACGGATTACAACGAGATAGCCGGACTTTTTACGCCTGTCAATGAATCTGTATGGGAGCATATGAAATTATTGTTTTTTCCAATGTTCATTTATTCCTGTTTTTTGTATTTTAAATTCCGAAAGTCAGTCCCATGCATTCTTTGCGCGCTGTGCGCGGGAATTTTAGCGGGCGCGTTTTTGATTCCGGTTTTGTACTATGCATACACCGGGATGCTTGGGAAAAATATTTTTGCGCTGGATATCAGTACATTTATTTTGAGTGTGATAGCGGCTTTTTGGATCGTGTACAGGCTTGCTTTATCTTGCAGGTTTAAAGCGTTTACATGTTTTTTATGTGTATCTGTCTGTCTGCTGTTTGCCGGTTTTTTGGCGTTTACGCACCATGCGCCGGATGCTGTTATTTTTCGGGATTTGCGGCAGTAATTGTAACTTAAAGCCCCCTCTGTCTTGCATTACAGCTTGACATGTGCTAGAATAAAATATACAACGTTGCCACGAAAAACAATCAAACGCGCAATACGGCCTAAGGACGTGGCTGGCAGGGGGGAATCATATGAAAAACTTAAGCGTAAAACTAAAAATGAACCTGATTTTGCTTCTCGTTATGATCATGACGCTGATCGAGTTGTTTGTATCCTCAAACAGCCTGAATAAGATGAGGGCGAACTCTTTGAAGACAATGGAAACCGCGATCCGGGATGATTATGACCAGAATATCAAAGAGCAGGTAGACAGCGTAATGTCGCTGTTAGATACGATTGAAAAGCAATACGAAGCCGGTGTATACACATTGGATGAAGCAAAAAAGATCGCGGCGGATCTGGTGAGGGAGCTTCGTTATGGGGAAAACGGGTATTTTTGGATTGACGATGCTGAAGGGAATAATATCGTATTGCTGGGAAGCGATACGGAGGGCACAAACCGTATGGAGTCTAAGGATGCGGAAGGCTTTTCGCTGATCAAAGGGATCATTGGCGTGGCTTTAGATGAAGGCGGCGGATATACGGACTATGTATTCCCGAAAGAGGGCGAGACGGAGCCTTCGCCGAAACGGTCTTACAGCGCTCATTTTAAACCGTTTGACTGGGTAGTCGGCACGGGGAATTACACTGATTATATAGACGATGTGATCGAAAAAGAGGAAACGCTCCTGCAAACCTATACAAAGCAGCGCACGAAAGCGATGATAACGGCGGTAGGTGTGATGCTTTTGGTAGTGATTGTTTTGGTGATTTTCATTATTATAGACGTTACAAAGGCAATGAAAAAGTTGTCTGGGCATATTGACGTGCTGGCAGGCGGGGACTTTGCAAAAGAGATGGAGCCTGCGCTTCGCCGCAGGCGGGACGATTTTGGGAAGCTGGCAAAAACAGTGGATAAGATGCGGCTTTCTGTGCGGGAACTGCTTTTGAAAGTGGAAAATAAAACCGAATCCATCGAGGATGTGATCCATAGAATGGACAAGGATCTATCGTCTTTGAATGTAGCGATTGACGATGTGTCCGGCACGACGGAAATGTTGGCCGCAAGCACCGAGCAGACGGCGGCTTCTGCGGAGCAGATCGCTACGATGTCAAGGGAAGTAGAGGCGGCGGCCCGCAGCATTGCGGAACGCGCCCAGGACAGCGCGCTTTCTGCGGAGGATATCAAAGAGCGCGCGAATGCGGGCAAAGACAACGCGGCGAGAAATTGCGAGCTTGTAAATAACACCCTTGCGTCTATCCGTGAGGGGCTTAGCCAGGCGTTGAAAGACGCGGAGATTGTCGGCGAGATAGATAAGCTGGCGGAAATGATCTTAAATATTACAGACCAGACCAACCTGCTTGCGCTGAACGCGTCTATTGAAGCGGCGCGTGCGGGCGACGCGGGGAAAGGGTTTGCCGTGGTGGCGGATGAAATCCAAAAACTGGCCGAGGAGTCTAAGGCGGTTGTCACAAATATCCAGTCTGTAACCGGAAATGTGGGGACGGCTGTCCGGAATCTGGCGGCGGATTCCAATAAGCTGCTGGATTTTGTAAGCAAAGACGTGATGGACAGCCTACATACTTTTGCGCAGATGGCGGATACGTATTATAATGACGCGGCAGGGGTAAATGATATGAGCGCTGATTTCAGCGGGGCTTCGGAGCAGCTGTTGTCAACGGTAAGCGGCATTTTGGATTCCATCAATGAGATTTCCACGGCGTCGAATAATGGCGCGGAGGGGACTGCGAATATCGCAAGCAAATCAGCCGCGATCGCCCAAAGCTCTGCCGAAACATTGAAAAACAGCAAAGATGCAGTAGGTTCTGCATTGGAATTAAAAGAAAGGCTTGGGGATTTTTCAATCCATTAAAGTCTGCCTGTGCTTTGCTGTGCATTTTAAAGGAGCGTATTTACTTTGTTCAGTAAGGTAAGGGAAAAATTTATAGGTGACAGGGCGTTTTACAGGCTTGTTTTGTCTGTGGCGGTTCCGATCATGATACAAAACGGCATCACTAATTTTGTGGGCCTGTTGGATAACATCATGGTAGGCCGGGTTGGCACGGAACAGATGTCAGGCGTTGCGATCGTAAACCAGCTTATTATGGTGTACAATTTATGTATCTTTGGCGGTCTTGCTGGGGCCGGGATTTTTACCGCCCAGTATTTTGGCCAGAAAGATCACGAGGGAATCCGGCATACGTTTCGGTATAAGCTTTGGATGTCGTTTCTTTTAACGGCTGGCGCGATACTGATTTTCCTGTCCTTTGGAAGCGGTTTGATCAACATGTATTTAAATGGAAGCGACAGCGGCGGCGATCTTTTTTCGGCGTTGCGCCACGGAAAAAATTATATGTGGGTGATGCTCTTTGGCCTGCCCGCATTTATGATGGTGCAGGTATATGTCAGCACTCTTCGTGAATGCGGGGAGACGGTCGTGCCGATGAAGGCGGGAATCGCGGCTGTCGCGGTGAATCTGCTGTTTAATTATTTACTGATATATGGGAAATTTGGGTTTCCAAAGCTTGGGGTAGTAGGCGCCGGCGCCGCAACGGTATTGTCCAGGTACGTGGAAGCGGCTGTCGTGATCGCCTGGACACATATAAATAAGGAAAAGAACCCTTATATCGAAGGGGTTTATAAGACCTTAAAGGTGCCGGGGCCCCTTGCATGGAAATATTTTGTCAAAGGCGCGCCGCTTTTGGTAAACGAAACGCTGTGGTCTTCCGGCATGGCGATGCTGACACAGTGCTATTCCATTCGGGGGCTTAGTGTGATCGCGGGGCTTAATATCGCGAATACGATCAACAATGTGTTTAACGTCGTGTTTATTGCATTGGGGGATGCGGTTGCGATCATCATTGGACAGCTCTTAGGCGCGGGGGAGATGAAAAAGGCAAGGGATACGGATAATAAGATTATTGCGTTTTCCGTTGCGTCCTGCGTTTTGATCGCGGCGGTCATGATTTTTGTCGCGCCATATTTCCCAAAGATTTACAATACGACGGATGAGGTAAAGGCGGTGGCTGTCCAGTTTATCATGGCGCAGGCGGTCTTTATGCCTCAGGCGGCGTTTATGCACGCGACATATTTTACGCTTCGATCCGGCGGCAAGACGGTCGTTACATTTTTATTTGACAGTGTGTTCGTGTGGTGCGTCAGTGTCCCGGTGGCTTATGTGCTAAGCCGGTATACGTCTATCCCGGTTATCGCGCTGTTTGCGATGGTGCAGATTGCGGACTGGGTAAAATGCGTGATCGGGTTTGTGCTGGTGAAAAAGGGCGTGTGGCTGCAAAATATTGTGGCATAGCAATATAAATGAAATGGGTAAAGAAGGAGAGTATTTATGGAAAAGTATGGATTTGGCGTGGATATTGGCGGGACGACGATTAAAATGAGCCTGTTTGAGATGACCGGGCATATGCTGGAAAAATGGGAGATCCCAACGAATACGGCAGATAATGGAAGCTCTATTTTAGATGACGTGGCATCGGCGATCGAAGGAAAGCTCACAGAAAAAAGCATTGCAAAAACGGATGTGGCGGGCGTTGGAATCGGCGTGCCGGGGCCAGTTGTGGACGATACGGTTGTAGTAAGATGTGTGAACCTGGGCTGGGGGAAGGTTGACGTTGCAAAGGAGCTTGGCGCAAAAACCGGGCTGAAAGTCAAAGTCGGCAACGACGCGAATGTAGCCGCGCTTGGCGAAATGTGGCAGGGCGGCGGCAAAGGCTGTAAAAATGTGGTAATGGTAACGCTTGGAACCGGAGTCGGCGGCGGTATTATTGTAAATGGAAAGATCATAACCGGGTCCCATGGGGCCGGTGGGGAAATCGGGCATATTTTTGCGGATGAAACGGAAACGGAAACCTGCGGGTGCGGCAAACGCGGATGCCTGGAGCAGTATGGCTCCGCCACGGGCGCACAGCGGCTTGCAAAACGCGCGCTGGCGGCGGATACCAGACCAAGTTCCTTACGTCTTCGGGGCGCGCAGCTTTCCGCAAAGGATGTGTTTGACGCGGCAAAGGCAGGGGATGAGGTTGCGCTGGATGTTGTGGAAAAAATGGGAAAGATCCTTGGAACCGGGCTTGCGAACGTAGCCTGCGTGGTTGACCCGGAGGTGTTTGTAATTGGCGGCGGCGTGTCTAAGGCGGGGCCGATCATTACCGATGTGATTCAAAAATATTATATGGAGCGTACATTCAGTTCATGCAGGGAAGCGAAATTTGCGTTAGCGTCGCTTGGCAATGACGCGGGCGTTTATGGCTGTGTGTATATGCTGCTAAATTGAGGAAGTTATGAAGCTGATTATCCAGATTCCGTGTTATAATGAAGCGGCGACGCTAAAAATTGCGCTGGATGCGCTGCCAAAGCGGATAGAGGGGATTGATAAAATTGAATACCTGATTATCAACGACGGCAGCACAGACCGGACGGTGGAGGCGGCAAGGGAGTGGGGGGTCGATCATATCGTAAGCTTTCGCACAAACCGTGGGCTTGCCAAAGGGTTTATGGCGGGCCTGGACGCCTGCTTAAAAAACGGCGCGGATATTATTGTAAACACGGATGCGGATAACCAGTATGAGGGCGCGGATATTGAAAAGCTTGTCCGCCCGATCTTGGAAAGAAAGACGGATATCGTCGTGGGCGCGCGCCCGATTGACGAGACAAAGGATTTTTCGCCGCTGAAAAAAAAGCTCCAGCATTTCGGAAGCTGGGTCGTGCGAAAGGCAAGCAGGACGGATATCCCGGATGCGCCCAGCGGCTTTCGGGCCTACAGCAGGGAAGCGGCGATGCGTCTGAATGTAACGAACGAATATACGTATACGTTAGAAACCATCGTCCAGGCCGGAAGGACGAAGCTTGCGATGGATTCGGTAGCGGTGCGCACAAACAGGGAGCTGCGCCCCTCCAAACTTATGAACAGCATGGCGGGCTATATCAAAAAGTCGGTGTTGACGATTGGACATGTGTTTATGCTGTATAAACCGTTACAGTTTTTTGCCGTGATCGGAAGCGTGATCTTTTTATGCGGCGTTGCCGTAGGCGTGCGTTTTTTGGTTTATTATTTTCATGGCATGGGGGGCGGGCATATCCAGTCATTGATCTTAGCCGCGATCTTATTGCTGCTGGGGTTTCAGACGGTTATCACAGGGCTTTTGGCGGATCTGATCGCTTCCAGCCGCAAGATTTTGGAGGATGTGCAGTACCATGTGCGGCGCATGGATTATGACGGGGTAAAAACGCAAAGCTGGCAGGAAAGCGGCCAGGATGCGGAAGGGCAGGAACGTATATTAAATGAAAAATCTGCAAAAGAAAATGAAAAAGTACATGAAACTAGTGGGTAATGCAATCTCTGCATTATCCATTCTTTTCGTTTTGTCCGTTTTTGTCCGTACGGATTTTCAGTTTTCCTTCGTTTCGGACTGGAAAGGTTTTTTGCTTGCCTGCCTGCTTGGGGTCGGCATTAAAACAGCCACCGTATTTTTATCCGCAAACGCCTGGGCGGAGTGGCTTTCCTTTTTTGCCGAAAAAAAATGCAGCCGAAAGGAAGCGCTTAGGGTGTATGCGAAAGCCAATATCGGCAAATATATGCCGGGAAACGTTATGCATTACGTCGAGCGGAATCTGTTTGCGAGGAGGCTTGCGGTTTCTCAAAAAAAAGTCGCGGCATCCAGTGTGTGCGAGGTGGCGACGCTTGTTTTAACGGCGTTTTTGCTTGGCATATTATTCGCGTATCCGGCGATACGGGAGGCTTTTTCAGAAAGCGAGGCAATCAAAAATGCGCTTTTTTTTGCCGGCATTGCTTTTGGGATTTTATTCTTTGCTTTGGCGCTCTTTTGTTTTTTCAACCGCAAAAAGTGCGCTCGGGCGGTAAAAACCCATTTTAAAGATGGGATATCGAAGCGGTTTGCGAGGACGCTGCTTTGCTGCATGGCGCTTTATGCCGCGGTATTGACGGGGCTTGGGTTTATTTTTGTGGAGCTGTATGTATATCAGGGAGGGAAGCCTTCTTTTGGGCAGGCGGTTTCCATGATCGCCTCTTATATGGCGGCCTGGGCGGTGGGCTTTGTCGTTCCCGGCGCGCCGGGCGGGATTGGCGTGCGGGAGCTTGCGCTTTTTGCGCTGTTAAAAAATACGATGGGCGAACACACCGTTGTTACGCTTGGGGTCTGGCACCGCCTGATCACCGTGATCGGGGATATGGCGGCATATGTGGTAGCAGCCGGGATGCGAAAATCCGCGTTTAAATAAGCAAAAAAAGAGAAATCAGGGGATTATGGAAGGTTCGGATATTACAATCGCAATTACAGCCGCAAGTTACAGCGGCAATAAAGGGGCTGCGGCGATGCTGCAAAGCTCGATCCAGCAGTTAAAGGAAGCATATGGGGAGCGTTTATTTATTAATCTAATGAGCGTTTATCCATCGCAAGACCTCAGACAGTGCCCGCATGAATGCGTGCGGGTTGTGGCGGCGCAGCCGCAAAAGCTGATGTTTCTGGCGTTTCCGTGCGCGGTGTTGTACCGTCTGTTTTTTTGGTGTCCGCCGATTCGCGCGCTGCTGTTAGAAAATAAAATATTAAAGGCGTATGCGGGGACAGACCTGGTATTGGATGAAGCGGGGATCGCGTTTGCGGACAGCAGGGGATTTGTGATGAATACGTATGCGTTTGTCTGCATGGCAGTCCCGCTGTTGATGGGGGTTCGGGTTATAAAATACGCCCAGGCCCTTGGGCCGTTTGAAAACGCATACAACCGCATTTTGGCGAAATGGATCCTGCCAAAAGCGGAGATTGTAATCGCAAGGGGGAGCTCGTCCTATGATTACCTTTGCGCGATTGGATTGAAAAACATCAGGCTGTATGCGGACGGTGCCTTTACGATGCAAGATCGGCCGGATGTGGAGGAGGCGGTAAAAAAAGCCTGCGAAAAAACGGGAAATTCTGACAAAAGTAATCGGATCGGCCTGTCGATCAGTTCTGTCGTAGAGCGCAGGTGTAAAAGGGCGGGGATTGCTTACTGCGATATTATGGCGGAATTTATTTCTTATTTAAACAAAAAAGGCTACCAGGTTTTTATGTTTGCAAACGCCGCCAGAATGCATTCCAAAAAACCCCGCAACAATGACCTGATGACGGGGGACGCGGTTTATCAGTCTTATCAAAGGCTGGCAGAGGTGAAAGATAGTGAGGCGCTAATTTGGGAGCGGCGGGAAATGGACGCGGAGGAAATACGCGCCTACATCGGTCGGTGCCGGATGCTTGTGTCTTCCCGCTTTCACGCGATGGTCTTTGCGCTGTCGAAGCAGGTTCCGGTCATGCTGGTGGGGTGGAGCCATAAATATGAGGAGATTATGCGCCAGTTTGGGCTTGGGTCGTATGCCGTAGATTATTCCGTGCTTCATATTTCGATTTTGCGGGAAAAGTTTGAGGAGCTGGAACAAAACCAGCAGGCGATACGAGAGCAGATCGCGGCGCATTTACCAGACGTACAGGAAAGCTCCAGGCAGAATATCCGGGAAGTCGTAAAAGTCGCAAACCGGATTTTAGATGAGGAAAAATTTAATCAAAAGTTAAATCATGTTATAGATTTATCGGACCCTAAGCGGTATTTAGGAGAGCGTCTTGCCTGTAAAATGGGGTATGCCACAGACCCTGGCATCCGCGCAAACGCGGCATCCGGCGGCATGGTGACGGCGCTGCTTTGCAGCCTTTTAAAGAATCGCGATATCGATGGGGCGTGGGTGGTTAAAACGGCGTTTACGAAAGAAAATAAGCTTACGTATCAGACGTTGATCGCTACGACCCCAAGCCAGGTGCGGGAGGCTTCCTCCAGCGTATATATGGGAATCCCTATGATGTCCCATATCGACGAACTAAGGCAGTTTAACGGCAGGCTTGCCGTTGTGCTAACGCCTTGTATGATGCGAGCGTTTTCGCATATTTTAGAGCGGGATAAAGAGCTGGAAAAAAAGGTCGCATTAAAGATCGGGCTTTTTTGCAGCGGCGTGACAGACATTGAGGCGCCAGAGCTTGCCATGGATAAATGCCGGATTGACCGAACCGGGGCGAAGCGGCTGTATTTTCGCAGGGGGCATTGGCGCGGCAGGGCAAGCGTAATATATGAAGATGGGAGCGAGCGGGAGTTTTCTTATAAAAAGACCTTCTGCGCTTATAAAAACGCTTATTTTTTTACGAAAGAAAGCTGTCTTGGCTGCAAAGACCACTATGCAAATCTGGCGGACGTAAGCTTTGGAGACGTGTGGCTTTCTGAAATGAAAAAAGAGCGGGTAAAATACACAGGCTGCGTGATCCGAACGCAGGAAGCGCGCCGGTTTATCGAGCGCGCAAAGGAGCAGGGGGATTTATGCATCCTGCCTATGACGGATATACAGATGCTAAAAAGCCAGAAGCGGGCGTTGACCTTTAAATACCGGGGCGTGAGGTGGAACCATGCGCTGGCAGGCTTTCTGGCGGAAAAAAACGCCCGCTTTTCAAAGCGGCATCCAAAGCTTTTAAAGCATATACCGATTTCTGTCGTTTATTACTATATGTGTTTGATCCGGCTGCTTTTAAGCTGGTAAAGCGAAAGCGGGAGGATAACAGAAGCGATCGCGATAGTTCGATGTGTTGCCGTTTCGATGTTTTTGATTGGGAAAAATAGTGTTGACAAATAATATTATATAGTGTATATTATTAAAAAATAAATAATATTAGAAAGGCAATAAGGAATCGCGCGGAAATAATTTTTATATTCGGAAATTATTTTTTAAGAGCGCGCAGTTTCGAAATGCTCATGGGCATGGCAAAAGGAGTGATGGCATGGTATTTAATACGGGAGCTTCCCTTTTGGATGCAATTGTCTTAGCTGTCGTATCCAGGGATGAAGAGGGGACTTATGGATATAAGATCACCCAGGATGTGCGCAAAGCCATAGAAGTGTCGGAGTCTACGATGTATCCGGTGCTTAGGCGGCTGCAAAAGGACGATTGCCTGCAAGTGTACGACAGGGAATGTGGCGGACGTAACCGCAGGTACTATAAACTGACTCCGGCAGGCGAGGCGCAGCTTAGCTTGTATAAAGAGGAGTGGAAGCGTTATTCAAAAAAGATCAGCGCGCTGTTTTCGGGGGAGGAATTAGCATAATATGAATAAAGAAAAATTTTTATTTCAACTGGAACGGCTGTTATACGATATTCCAAAAGAGGAACGGGAAGAGGCGTTAGAATATTATAGGAGCTATTTTGAAGAGGCTGGAGAGGATATGGAGGATGCGGTGTTAGAGGAGCTTGGCTCCGCGCAGGAGATCGCCTCCAGCATCAAGGAAGGGTTGAGCGGGGGCGCAAGCCGGGAGGAGTATTTAAAATACCCGCCGCAGGTTCGTGAGAAAAAAGGGCAGTCGCAGTCCGGGCCGCAAAAGGACGCGTATGATTACGGAAAGACCGCTGGAAATTACCGCCGTTACTATGAAAAAGAGGCGGATGCGGGAGCTTCTTCTGGCAGGGAATACCGGCAGTACGGGGATTACAAAAGGTATAGCGACGGCTTAAATAAAGACAGATATAAAGATAGAGATAAAAATAGAGAGATATATAAAGACAAAGATAAGACTACGAAATGGATCATCCTGATCCTTGCGGTAGTTTTGACCTCGCCCCTTTGGGGCAGTTTACTTTCTGCGCTGATCGGGATTGCAGGCATGTGCATTGCAGTGTTTGTCGGACTTTTGTTTTTTTCCGTGGGCGGCCTGATCGGCGGAATTGTGTGCGTGGTCGTTGGGATTACCAGGCTTTGCGTGGCGGCGTTTGTCCAGGGGTCGATCCTGCTTGGAGTCGGATTGCTTTTGATCGCGGCAAGCGCGGTGAGCGTCGTGCTGCTTGTGCTGTTATGCGGCAGGTTCGCGCCGTGGGCGTTACGCCAGGTAACTGATTTGTCCCATAGGCTTATGGATTGGTTTCGGAGGAGTTTGGCATGAAAAAATTAATGAAAATTTTATTGTGCGTTGCGGCGGGCTGCGTTGGCATGGGCTGCGCGGCGCTGATCCTTGGCATTGTGTTAGGAAAGAGCACAGGCGCGCTGTCGCGGGATGGCGCAAGCATTTGGATAGAGCCTGCGGGCTATTGGAAAAATATATATTGGAACATCCGAGGCGTGGCGGATGGTTTCAAAAAGGGATTTGACTGGGATGACTTAGATGAAGATGAAGAGGAAGAGGATGAAAAGGACGTAGATTATATCCAGGGAGAGGCTACGGTGACGAATGACCCTGCCATTACGGTGGAGGATGGACAGAGGGTTTTTAAAGTGGGCGCAGATAAGGTGCAGGGCCTGGAGATTGATTTGAGGCATGGATACCTGGAAGTGGAGGAATCAGAGGATGAACATATTTACGTATCCTGGAGCGAAAAAAAAGCGGACTGCATTCAGGCGGCCTGCAATTCTGGGAACCTGCTGATTCAGGATATGAGACAGGGCAGGGACGCAAGAAAGGATGTGGAGATCTACGTATCCATTCCGAAAAAAAAGAGGTTTGGGCAAATGAAACTGCAACTGGACGCCGGGGAATTGGAACTGGATGTCCCGCTGCATGCGGATCTAATGAAGCTTACCGCGGACGCGGGCATAATCACGGCCGAGGAGCTTACGTCAGATAACCTGGATGTGTCCGTAGGCGCCGGGGGAATTGAAATCTCAGACGGCTCCTTTGGAAAGGCAAAATTAAACTGCGGCGTTGGCACGATCGAGCTGGAAGGCTCTATTCAATCCGACGCGAGAGCGGAATGTGGAATGGGAACGATTGATCTGGACTTAGACAAAGATCTGGACGCTTACAATTATGTGTTAAACTGCGGGGTAGGCAGCATTGAGATCGGGGACAGCTCTTATAGCGCGCTTTCCAAAGAAAAGAGGATCGACAATGGGGCGGACGCGACGTTTATGCTAAAATGCGGGATGGGGACGATTGCGATGGAAGGCCGTTGATTTATGCATAATCACGGCTTGAAAGTTCCGCGAAATTGGATTACAATAGAATCTATGAGGTGACAGGCAAAAAAAGCCTGTTATACTCACGATCGATAAAGTTTACCATATGATCTGAGCTAAGATAGATAACAACGCTCGTGAGTCGGCGTTATTTGGTAAATTTTAGTGTGCACGAGTATACATTATGAGAACTTTAGAAACAGTCATGGGATCGCTTGCGCATAGGAAAGCTTATAGCTTTGCGCAAAGCGAAATTCTGTGGCTGTTTGGCGTTTGCGGCAGAGAGGAAAGGAGAGATTTGATTGATCGAGCAAAAGAAAATCCGAAACATGAACAGGCGTGAATATTGCAGCTATGTGCAAAAGCACTATGCAAACGAGCCACAGTGGATACGCACAAGGCTGATATCGAAATGGGACCAAGAGCATGAGCCGAAAAAAAGTGAGCCAGGGGAGGAGCTGTCATGAGCAGGGAGGCGACGATAAGGCGGGATACAAATGAGACGAAGATATGCCTTTCCCTGGAGCTGGACGGCTCTGGCGTTACAAAGTTAGATACAGGGATTCCTTTTTTCGACCATATGCTGGATGGATTTGCCAGGCATGGGCTGTTTGATTTACAGGTTAAGTGCGAGGGGGATGTGGAGGTGGACTGCCACCATAGCATCGAGGACTGCGGCATTGCGCTAGGCAGCGCGATCAAGCAGGCGATCGGCGATAAAAAGGGTATCAGCCGGTATGGGCATTTCATTCTGCCGATGGATGAGGCGCTCGTTTTGTGCGCCGTGGATCTGTGCGGCAGGCCGTATTTTGTATACGACGCAAAGTTTACAGGGGAAAAATGCGGTCAGATGGATACGCAGATGGCGCGGGAATTTTTTTACGCGGTCAGCTACGCGGCAGGGATGAATCTGCATATAAAACAATTTTATGGTGAAAATGACCATCATATTATGGAAGCGATGTTTAAAGCGTTTGGAAAGGCTTTGGATATGGCGGTGCGCCTTGACGACAGGATCACGGATGTGCTGTCGACTAAGGGCGCGCTTTGACGGAAAAGGGAGTTTGTTATATACAATATATAGTGACGTGCGAACGCAAGACACATGATATTGTATTTTAGGGTTGACAAGTAAGGCATGGTTGGCTACAATGTGTTAAGTAGGCATTTGATGTGCATGGGTGGCCGCGGAGATCAGCCATTTTGCCCGGCGCTTAAATTAAGTAAGGAGCAGGATGAGATGAAGATTATTAAACGAAGTGGGACAGAAATGTCATTTAATATTGATAAGATCAGCCAGGCGGTAAGCCGGGCGAATCTAAGTGTGCCGGACAGTGTAAGGCTCAATGATCTGCAAGTCGCATTGATCTCGGATAATGTGAAAAAAACTTGCGAAAAGATGGGGCGCGCCCTTAATGTGGAGGAGATCCAAGACCTTGTGGAAAATGAGATCATGAACCAGCGGGCGTTTGAAGTTGCCCGAAATTATATCACTTACCGCTATAAGCGCGCACTGGTGCGTAAGTCCAACTCCACGGACGAGCAGATCTTAAGCCTGATCGAGTGCAACAATGAGGAAGTGATACAGGAAAATTCAAATAAAAACCCGACCGTAAATAGCGTGCAAAGAGATTACATGGCAGGGGAGGTCAGCAAAGACATCACAAAGCGTTTTCTGCTGCCGGAAGACATTGTGGAGGCGCATGAGGAGGGAATCATCCATTTCCATGACGCGGATTACTTCGCGCAGCATATGCATAACTGCTGCTTGGTCAATTTAGAGGACATGCTCCAAAACGGGACGGTGATCAGCCAAACTTTAATAGAGCCGCCAAAAAGCTTTGCTACGGCATGTAATATCGCGACCCAAAGCATCGCACAGATAGCCAGCGCCCAGTATGGCGGGCAGAGCATTTCCCTGTCCCATCTGGCGCCGTTTGTCAAAGTCAGCCGGGAAAAATACAGAAGGAAAGTGCGGGAAGAGTTTGAAGCCCAGGATTTGGAATTAGACCAGGCGAAAATAAACGAGATCGCGGAAAAAAGGGTGCGGGATGAAATTAAACAAGGCATTCAGATGATCCAGTATCAGGTCATCTCGCTTATGACGACAAACGGGCAGGCTCCGTTTGTGACAGTATTTATGTATTTAAGCGAGGTTGAGGAAGGGCAGACCAGGGATGACCTTGCGATCTGTATCGAGGAAATGTTCCATCAGCGCATCAAGGGCGTGATGAACGAGCAGGGCATTTACATTACGCCCGCGTTTCCAAAGCTGATTTACGTGCTGGAAGAAAACAATATTCATAAGGACAGCAAATATTATTACCTGACCAAGCTTGCCGCAAAATGCACGGCAAAGCGGATGGTGCCGGATTATATTTCAGAAAAGATCATGAAGCGGCTTAAGCAGGGAAACTGCTACACATGCATGGGCTGCCGTTCTTTTTTAACGGTATATAAGGATGAAGAAGAAAGGTTTAAATTTTACGGCAGGTTTAACCAGGGCGTTGTGACGTTAAACCTTGTGGATATTGCCTGCTCCTCGGGACAGGATATGGACCGGTTTTGGGAAATTTTTGACGAGCGTCTGGATCTATGCAAGCGCGCGCTGATGTGCCGCCATGAACGCTTAAAAGGAACGCCGTCGGACGTTGCGCCGATCTTATGGCAGCATGGGGCGCTTGCAAGGCTGAAAAAGGGAGAGACGATCGACAAGCTTTTATATGGAGGGTATTCCACCATATCTTTGGGCTACGCCGGATTGTGCGAATGCACCAAATACATGACCGGAAAATCCCATACAGACCCGGAGGCAACGCCGTTTGCGTTAGCCGTCATGCAGCGGTTAAACGACGCATGCGCGAAATGGAGGGCGCAGGAAAATATCGATTTTTCCGTCTATGGAACGCCGCTTGAATCCACAACCTATAAATTCGCAAAATGCCTGCAAAAGCGTTTTGGGAAGATTGCCGGGGTGACGGATAAAAATTATATCACAAACAGCTATCATGTGCATGTCACAGAAGAAATAGACGCGTTTACAAAGCTGAAATTTGAAGCGCAGTTTCAAAACCTTTCTCCGGGAGGAGCGATCAGCTACATTGAGGTGCCGGATATGCGCACGAATATCGAAGCGGTGCTTGCGGTTATGAAATACATTTATGATAACATTATGTACGCCGAGCTGAACACCAAAAGCGATTACTGCCAGGCATGCGGCTACGACGGGGAGATTTTGATCCGAAACGACGGGCATGGCAAGCTGGTCTGGGAATGCCCGAATTGCGGCAACACCGACCAGAATAAAATGAATGTCGCAAGGCGCACCTGCGGATATATCGGGACGCAGTTTTGGAACCAGGGAAGGACGCAGGAAATAAAAGAACGGGTGCTGCATTTATGATTTTTCATAAAACAATATAAAATAGGGCATAAAAAACGCGGAGCTGGGTATTTAGCTCCGCGTTTTTATATTTTATTCGTTAGAAACAGGCGTGTCCATTTCCGTCTGGCCATCGGCGTTACCGTCGTTTCCCGCATCCGTATCCGTGCCGTTATCTGCGGCGCTGCCGCCTGATTTCTTCTTTTTTTGCCCTTGCTCATAATCCACGGCTTCTTTCCCGTCATGGGAGCGTTTTGTCAAAACATAGCGCACGGCGGGACCTTTTTTTAAGTAGCACCAGGAATAGCCGTCTACCGCTTCGCAGCTGTAGATTCCGACAAACGCGCTGTCCGTTTCCGGCTGCTTTAGCATGTCCGTGCCCCGCAGCTGGTACTGCACGCCGTTTTCCGCGTAAAACGCATAGGCCGCGTTTAAGTAATTGGCAGGGTTTTTATCGGTGGTGCGGAACGTCTTTTGTTTGATCTGGTATTCAGCGGCAAATTTTGCGGTTAAGATCTGCGTCCCATTTACGGAAGCGACGACATATAAGGCGACGCTTGCAACCACCCCCACAAGGAGGACGGAAAAAATCAAAAGCCCGGTGTCCTTTCCCGCGATAAATTTAAGGGCAAACAGGAAAATGGAAAGCCCCAATACGATCGATGCTATGATAATGATCCAAGAATAAATGCTCATAATAAAAATGCTCCTTACGATTGCAATGAAATTACAGGCATTTTTTGCGCCTGTATTTCATTATAATATATTTTTACGGATATGAAAAGCTTAAAAAAGAATTTACTTTCATTTTTTTCCATGTTATAATTGTAAAAATATAAAAAATAAAGCGGCGGATTTTGGAAGAAGGAAAAAATGCCGGCAGGTTGCTGGCCTTACGGGTGTATTAGGGGGAGATATGTTTCAGTTAAAAGAGGCGGTATGCGATTCCGTTACGTTACTTCCGATTTTGGAAGAGTTTCACAGGCATTTTTTTCAAATTGCGCAAAAGCTGCGCTACCCGGTAGTTGCGGGGGTGAACATTAAAAATTTTAAATATTTTAACCAGATTTATGGGTTTGAGAGTGGAAATGTGCTGCTAAAGCGCTTAGGCGAGCACTTTTGCTTTCATAACCCGAACTGCAAGCTGGCGGCGCGCACCTACGGGGATCATTTCGTCATGCTGCTGGAGGCGCATACGTCAGAGGAAGCCGTGATGGAAAAAGAGCTTTCTACAATCTGCGATGAATTTGTCAAAGCCACAAATGAGGAGTTTTCGCTTGCGCGCATCCACATTAACTGCGGGGCCTATTCCGTGCGGAGCGAGGACAAGCAGCTGGACGCGATATTAGACAGGGTGCGTTACGCGCGTAAAGAGATTACGGACGATTATGTAAATAATGTGCTGTTTTATACAGAAAACCTGGAAAAAAAGATACTTTGCGAGGCCAGGGTGATCCCGATGTTTGAAGAGGCGATGGAAGACGGGCGCATCCTTTTGTATTTGCAGCCAAAGTTTTCCATTGACGAGCAAAAACTGATCGGGGCGGAGGCGCTTGCCAGGATCTGCGACAAAGACGGCGAGATCATATCCCCGGCGTATTTTATCCCCACATTGGAAAAATCCGGTCTGATCACCTATCTGGATAAACGGATCATACAGCTTTTAGCGGATGCGATGAAAGGGTGGATCAGTCAGGGAGCGGAGTTATTCGTCGTGTCGGTCAACCTTTCCAGGCTGGATTTTTCAGAGGATGGGTTTATTGATGAGCTGGTGGATTATATTGATAGATCCGGCGTTCCAAAGCAGTTTATTGAATTTGAATTAACAGAGACGGTATTTTGTGAAAACCTGGATTATATCATTGAGCAGATAAAAAGGCTGCGCTCCATGGGATTTCGCATCAGCATGGATGATTTTGGCTCCGGCTATAATTCATTGGACGTAATTGGCATGGTGCCTGCGGACGTGATCAAATTTGACCGCAGCTTTGTGCTCCACAGCCTTAAGACCGAAACCGGCCGCGAAGTCATGCGAAGCCTTATGTCTATGTTTCAGCGGATCGATTTTGAAGTGCTCTGCGAGGGCATCGAAACGACGGAAGAAGAGCAGCTTGTGCGCGAATGCGGCTGCAACCAGATCCAGGGCTATCTGCATGACAGGCCGCTGGATGTGAGGGAGTTTACGGAAAAATACGTGCGGTAGCTTCGCTGTTTTCATTTTTATACAAAACAATTGAAAGGAAGAAAACATGCCGAATCTGACATGGAGCCATTTAAGCGGCATGCAGCTGGGCCGTTGCGCGGAAAGCTTTTGCAGGCTGGAATTTATGTCATATGGCTTTTCGGTGTATACGCCGGAATTAGACGATCATGGCGTGGATTTTGTCGCGAAGCGAAACGGGGAATTTTACGAGGTGCAGGTCAAATCGGTGCGTCAGGATAACTACCTTTATATCCGAAAAGACAAGCTGTCCATCAGCGATAGGTTTTTGATCTGCTATCTTCGGTTTGTAGACGGCAAGCTTCCGGATATTTTTATATTTCCCGCTACGGTTTGGGAAAATCCAAACGCGCTGTTTGTGGACCGCCCTTATGATAAACCCGGACAAAAAAGCGCGCCGGAGGTGGGCATTTGCTACAATCAAAAGAACGCGGCATGGATGGAGCCGCATCGGGCGGATAAATTTTTTAAAAAATTTTAGGTTCATAGGTCGTTTTTTGCCGTTTTTTGGGTATATGTATGAAAAACCTCATTTCGGAAATAATAATGCAAAACAAAAATTAAATTAGAAAAATGATTTTGCATTTGATTATTTTAGGAGGTTTTATGACGGCAAAGCTGGAAATTACAGACGTATACGCAAGGGAAATTCTAGATTCCCGCGGCAACCCGACGTTAGAGGCGGAGGTCGCTGTTCGAAATAGCTTTACAAAAGAGACGGTGCGCGCAAGGGCCGACGTGCCATCCGGCGCAAGCACCGGGCAATTTGAGGCGACAGAGCTTCGGGACGGCGATCGCGCGTATCATGGGAAGGGCGTAAGAAAGGCGGTCGCAAACGTAAATGGGAAAATCGCAAAGCTGCTGATCGGAAAAGACGGCATGTGCCAAAACTGCGTGGATGAACAGATGATCGAAATGGACGGCACCCAAAACAAATCTTCTCTTGGGGCAAACGCGGTGCTCGGCGTGTCCATGGCGTGCGCCAAGGCATGCGCGGATGCGCTAAAGCTTCCGCTGTACCGTTATCTGGGCGGCTGCGGCAAAGGGACAGTGCCGGTTCCTATGATGAATATATTAAATGGCGGCGCCCATTCCAAAAACTGCATCGATTTCCAGGAATTTATGATCATGCCGGTTGGGGCCTGCGGCATCCGCCAGGGCTTACAGTGGTGCGCGGAAGTTTACCAGGAATTAAAAAAGCTCTTGGATCAGGATGGGCACAGCACAGGCGTTGGCGATGAAGGCGGCTTTGCGCCGGACTTAAAAGATACGTTTGAAGTGTTTGACTATTTGATGAAGGCGGTGAAAAACGCGGGCTATGAGCCGGGAAGGGACATCGCTTTTACAATGGACGCGGCGGCGAGCGAGCTGTTCCAGGAGGATGCGGCGATGTATTATTTCCCGGGGGAAACGCGCTCCCTTATCCGTAAAAACGCGCAGATTTTAGAGCAAAAAAACACCCAGGAAACAGAGTGCAACTGTGAGGGCACGACCGTGGTGACGGAAGAGGTAAAAGACGGCTGTATGTGCGAGCCGGACTGCAACTGCCTAACGCCGGACACCGACGGGCAGATGATCATGCGCTCCACCGACGAGATGATCTCTTATTATGAAAAGCTGGTGGAAAAATACCCGATCGTCTCGATCGAAGATCCGTTGGATGAAGAGGATTGGGATGGATGGAAAAAAATTACGGAGCGGCTTGGTAAGAAAGTTATGTTGGTTGGCGATGATCTGTTTGTCACAAACGTCACGCGTCTGACGCGCGGGATTGAAAGTGGCTGCGCGAACGCCATTTTAATCAAGCCAAACCAGATCGGCAGCCTGACCGAAACGATGCTTACGATCCGAAAAGCAAAGGAGCACGGCTACCGCACGATCATGTCCCACCGCTCCGGGGAGACGGAAGACACGTTTATCGCAGATCTGGCTGTTGGGATGCATACCGGGTATATCAAAACCGGGGCGCCGTGCCGGAGTGAGCGGGTGGCGAAGTATAATAGGCTGCTTCGGATTGAAGAGGAAATAGAAGGGGTTCATAAATAAGATTTTAAAAATGTTGTTGTGAAATAACGAAGTGCAAAAAACCATTAACCATAAATGTTTATGGTTAGAGGGAAGTGATTTCAGATTAGGCGGTATAGCCCCGATTACAAGGGCTGTACCGTCTTTTCGAGT
>CANDMI010000053.1 GCA_947385775.1 uncultured Eubacterium sp.
CTGGAAAAGAAAAAAGGCGCCTTATATCTGGAATATTAAAAGACAGGGATATAAAAGAATCGGCAAAGAACTATTTCAGAGCGTCGGATTGGTGCGTTTATCTGGCGGAGAAAACAGGATGCACAAGCTTGCTTATTGGCATAATGGACTTAAACATCGCAAGAAAGGAACGTGCTTTTTGAATTCATTGAAGTATTCGATCATAGTGCCGGTATTTAATACAAGGCATGATTATTTGGAACAATGCGTTTCGTCTATCTTAGAGCAAGAAGGAACGTATGAGGTGCTGCTTGTAGACGACGGGTCAGTTGATGAGACGGCTAAATATTGCAATGAAATAGGAAAACGGAATAAAAGAATCCGGGTGATACATCAAAAAAACGGCGGACTTTCTGTATCCAGAAATATTGGCATTGACGAAGCGTGCGGTGATTATATCGTCTTTGTTGACTCTGACGACTGGCTGGAAAAGGATTATATCGAAAGTGTAGACTGTATGCTCAAAAGCGGGAGCTTTGATTTGCTTGCCATTGCGCATTATGACAATGTGGATGGCAGAGAAAGTGCGCAAGTGTACGGGATTGAGGAATCGATCGTATATGATAAGTCAGAAAGAAAACAGATGCAGCTTGCCATTCTTCATAGTAAGCAAGCGCGGCGGCATTACCCTATGTTTTTTGGCGCATCATGGAAGATCGTATATAAAAGAAGTTTTTTGAATGAACATTCACTTCGGAATGTTCCAGGGCTGTATCGGGCGCAGGACAGTGTGTTCAACCTGTACTGTATCGAAAAAGCTGAAAAAATCGGGTATTTAAACCATCCTATCTATCATTACCGGATTCATTCGGATTCCATTTGCCATATATATAAAAAGAACATCAATGCTTATGTGAGATTGTATGAAGAGCAAGAAAAATTTTGCAGACATTTTAACAAAGATGCGGATTATTATGCCGCCCTTTACTTTTGCGGATACGATTTTTTGCTGGAAATCTGTAGGCTTCATTATTTTCACAAAGATAATCCGCTAAGCAAAAACGAAGTGAACAAGCGATGCAATGCAATGGCTTTTTCCATGCCGTTTCGGGATGTGATTGAGAATGTGGATACAACTTTGCTTACGGTAAAGCAGAAGGTGATTTTATATATCATAAGACGACGTTGGTGGGATATGTTAAGGATATTGTTAAAAAGGGGATAAATTGATCAAGCTGATAGAGAACAAAAAAGGCATTACATTTTTCCACATATGGTTTGAAGAAGACGAAAATTTGATAATAGATGAGGCAAGGCGTGTTCATGCGGATATAATACAGGTACATGGTAAAAAGGAAAGGATGAGGGCGGCAGGCGTACAGGGCAAAAAACAATGGACTTTTACAGTTGACCTTTCAAAAACAATGGATGAAGTGGTATCGGGATTTAACAAGAACTATCGGTATGAGATCCGGCGGGCGGGGAAAGAAGGAGTAAAAGCTTTTCATTATGATTCATCGGAAATCACGGATTTATTGTTGTTGGAATATGAAAAACTGTATAACGCCATGTACAGGGATAAAGGGATCGATAACAGTCTGAATTTGCGAATCATAAGACAGTATATACAAAACGAGATGCTGCTGTTGTCGTTTGTTGAAAATGGGGGGGTGATCGTGGCAGTGCATTCCTATATAAAAGATAGAGAACACGCGAGACTGCACCATTCGGCTTCTTTATTCAGAGAGACAGGAAAAGATGCAAATGAGATATCAAGGGCAAATAAGTATTTACATTGCGAAGATATGAAGCGCTTAAAGGATAATGGCGTAAAAAGTTTGGATCTGGGAGGTATTTCAGACAGGGAAAATTGGAATGGCATAGATCTGTTCAAAAAAGGGTTTACGAAAAATGAGCCGGAGGGATTTTGGTACCAAAGGATCGGCATTACGATAAAAGGGAAAGCGGCTTTAAGAGTCCTTGGGGCTGTGGGGAAATGAGTTTAAGGAAAATATTAAGCTATGTTAAAAATTATATTTTTATGCTTTCATTTTACGAAATAAATAATTATATTTACCGGCTTATCTATGGCGCACCGACAGTTAAAGGCATTGATGAGACCCTGGATTTTATATTGGCAGGCAAGCGCTCGGTGAGCAGGTTTGGGGACGGAGAGCTGTTGTGGATTTATGGGATTGGACAGAATTCATTTCATAAAAATGATCCTCGAATGGCGGAAAGGCTTAAAGAGGTCATTGCGTCTGAAACAGAGGGACATATTGTCTGTATTCCGGACTCGTTTGGCTCCTTAAATAGATTTACAAAAGAGGCAAGGCTTTTCTGGGCCAGGTCCATGTGTCAGTACAGAAAAAAATGGTTGGCTTTGCTTCAAAAAAATCGAACGTATTATTGCACTATGATTACTCGGCCATACATTGACAATAAAGATAAATCTTATACAAAGCGATGGTTTGAAAAACTAAAAAAACTTTGGAGTGGAAAGGATATAGTGATCATCGAGGGCAGTAAGAGCCGGCTTGGGGTTGGGAATGACCTGTTTTCTGACTGCAACAGTATCTGTCGTATTCTTGGCCCTGCGGAGGGGGCGTTTGACGTATACGATGTTATGCTGGATTACGTGACGAAAAATATCAGCACAAAGAAGCTGCTGCTTTTGGCGCTTGGCCCTGTGGCTACGATCATGGCTTATGATTTATCCTGCAAGGGATATCAGGCAATTGACGTAGGCCATGTGGATATAGAATATGAATGGTACATAATGGGGGCGAGAGCCAAGGAGCCTGTAAAAGGCAAATATACAAATGAAGCGGCGGATGATCTGGGAAGAAATGTCATTGAGGTTTCAGATGCGCAATATTTAGAACAAATTCTTGTTAATTTTGACAGGTGATCATATGAAAAAGAACATATTATTGCAAAGCAGGATTCACTTGGATCAGATAGCTTTTTATGGGATCGGTTATGAGCTGAATGTGGCGCTCTTAAAATTGGGCGTAATTCAAGATCAGCCGTCTGGGGACATCAGAAAAAAACTGGATTTTTGGGATTCACATCCCGAGCTGTATATTGACGAGGTGGAATTAAAATACGAATATATTATGGGCAGGAAGCTTAATCTTGTAGATCCACAGAAATTCACGGAGAAAATACAGTGGTTGAAGCTTTTTGATCACGTGTCGGCAAAGACGCGGCTTGCCGACAAGTATCTTTTAAAGCGGTGGGTTGACGAGAAACTGGGAGAGGGGCACGTGATCCCTGTTTTTGGGGCATGGGATAAATTTGATGATATTGATTTCTCGTTGCTGCCGGAGAAGTTTGTGCTTAAGTGCAATCATGGGAGCAGTATGAATCTTATTGTAAAGGACAAGCGGAGGTTGGATATAAAGAAAGCAAAGCTGGTTTTTGATGAATGGATGAAGCGAAATTACGCTTTTTTTTGCATGGAGCTTCAATACAAGGATATCGACCGAAAGATCATTGCGGAAAAGTATGTAGAAGAGATGGGGAATCTATATGACTATAAAGTGCATTGCTTTAATGGAAAACCGAAGTTTATACAGGTGATTGGCGATCGTGATTTTGAAAGGCATACGGGATACCAGAATCATTACGACTTTAATTGGAGGAAGCTTAGCTGGACCTTTGAAGATTATCCGGACTTTCCTTATGAGCTTCAAAAGCCAGACCGCTTGGAAGATTTATATAAATACGCGGAAATATTGAGCAGAGAATTTAAATATGTGCGGGTGGACTGTTATATCCTTGCGGATGAGATTTATGTAGGCGAGATGACATTTACCCCTGCCAGAGGTTGTTATCCTTATAAGGGCAAATGGACACAAAAAAAGGATTATCAATTGGGAAAGCTGTTGCCGAAGCTTACAATCGGCTGTTGATATGAACAGGATATTTAAGCTGCTTGGAATTGATGAAGTTTATACGGTAGGCATAAAAAAAAGTGGGAATGTCCGGCATGACATTCCAAGAAACATCCGGCTTTGCGACTACGAATTTATTCCTGTTTCAGGCAGATTTTGGTATGCGGATCCATTGTTTTTTGAGGGCTGCCTGTTTGTGGAAATGTATGATAGACATAGAGATATCGGCGGGATTGGGGTCATAGATTTAAACGTCCGCCCATGGAAGCCTAAGCTTGTGATAAGCGAGCCGTTTCATATGTCATTTCCGGAGGTGTTCCGGATAGGAGACGGTATATTTATGATTCCAGAGACAGGGAAAACCAGGAAGATGTATATATACAGGTGCAGAAGATTTCCGTATGAGTGGGAACGGTATCAAGTTATAGATGTTGGCAGGCAGCTTGCGGATTCGATTGTAATTGAGCATATGGGAAAGAGGTGCATTGTCACTTCCTGCTTAACTGTAGGGGGTGGTTTTTTGACAGTGGGATGCTTATATGAACTTATTTTTAAGAAGGGGGATTTTTTCATAAAGGAGGTAAAGTCTGACTGTGCCGATATTACGCGCAATGCAGGAAATGTGTTTTATGTGCATGGAAAACCCATAAGGCCGGCCCAGGTATGTACAAGAAGCCGATATGGGATAGGATTAAGCTTTCGGGAATTGTCTATGGATGATAAGATGAATGTGAAGGAGAGGGAAGTATCGAGGGTGATGAGTGATGACATAAGAGGAATTACAGGGATACATACTTATTCGGTCAGTGAAGATGGAAAAATGCAGGCTATAGACATACGTTATTTAAAATGGAGGCCGTTTTTTGCGTTACATATATGGAAGAACCGCATAAGCAGTAGGATTGGGAGGCGCAATAAGTGAAGCTGTCTGAATGGAATGATAAACTGGAAAACAAAATTTCCAGGTCTTATCGAAGCGTTAAATTTCATTGGAAGGCGTGCCGCCTGATCAAAGAAGGGCTGGGGGGACGATCTGTTGATGCGGCTAAATATGTATATGGAGCTTTGCTGGATGCAAAGGACAATGTACAAAGTAAGGAATATGTTTTATTAAGGCGGAAGTTGATAGAGTCTGCGCTTAGCGTCATTGTGAAAAAGAGGAGGATAGGCGTGCTGTTTTTGGTGCCACTGTCTTCGCTTTGGAGCCATGACAGGCTGTATCAGAAGTTTGAAGAAACCGGAGTTTGCGATGTGTATGTTTCGGTAGTGGGGGACACGCATTTTTCTAAAGAAAACATGATAAGGCATATGGATTTAACAAAAGAATTTTTCAAGGAAAGAAAAAATATAAGGCTGTTTGATCTATGTGACAAAAGAAAATATCAGGATGAGATAGACATACTGGTTTATCTGATGCCTTATGAATCTTATTTTCCAGAGATGATCAATCCTCGCAGCGTTAGAACCTCAAAACTTCTCATATTTATTCCATACAGTATTATGATAAGCGGGGATGATCGTGGCCAGAACAACCTGCCCTATCACAATATTTTCTGGAAAGTCTATCAGGCGACTAAAACACATCAAGAAATGTTCGTACGGAATAATGACATTAAGGGCATTCACTCGGTTTATTCCGGTTATCCTAAAATGGATGACAGCTATGGATATCAATGTAAGAATAGCGATATATGGAAAGAGGCTGTGGCAGGGTCAAAGAAGATTATTTATGCGCCTCATCATAGCATAGAGGACGGCGATGATCAGGGTTCAACATTTCATTTGAATTATAAGTATATGTTTGAGTATGCCAAGTCTCATTTGGAATATTCCTGGATTGTGCGCCCGCATCAAAACCTTAAGGAAACGTCAGTAAGATGCGGATTGTTTCGGGATTTGGAAGAATATAATGCGTATTTTAAAAAGTGGGACGAGCTTGTGAATGCGCGCTATATGCCTTACGGCGAATATTATGACGTTTTTGCGACATCAGACCTTATGATTACAGACAGCCAGTCATTTCTTTCCGTATATTTGTATTTTGGCAAACCGCAGATAGCTTTAACCAGGACGAGTATGCGTATGAATCAATATGGAAAGGAGCTGTTTTCGGCAATCGATGCCATTGACGGCAGGGATACTGAAAAAATATTTCGGAAAATCGACGAGATATTAAAAGAAGGAATTGACATGAAAATGGACGAAAGAAACGCATTCTTTTCATCAAGACTGGATTACCTTAAGATAAATGGCAGGCTGGCAAGTGATTTTATCGTAAATGATGTGATGGAGGGTATAAGGGAACTTAAGTGCGTCAGTATGAGGTAGATAAAAAAGATGTCCAGAAAAAAGCGTTTAGCGTTGAATTCCAGTACGGCTTTTTTGTCACAGATTATAGCTTTGGCATGCGGGTTTGTTATGCCTTCCTTGTATCTGAAATATTATGGAGCGAGAATCTATGGGCTAATATCATCTGTGTCAAGCATATTAAGCATTATATCCTTTTTTGAACTGGGGGTCGGGGCTGTGGTTCGAGCGTCAATGTTTGAGCCTTTAGCCCAAAAAGACTATAAAAAGCTAAGTCAGATATTTGTTTCTTCTGCAAGATTTTACCGCAGGATCGGTCAGCTTTTTATTTTATATGTCGCAGGGATTGTGATCATATATCCGTTCATTCGGCAGGATTTTGACTTTATCTACATAGGCTCTGTTACCGTAATACTTGCGATCAATACGTTTACCGAGTATTATTTTGGGATGTCCAGCCAAATATTGTTGAATGCGGATCAGAGGACATATATAAAGCAGACAGCTGTTATTATAACGACGATTGTTAATACTTTGGCGTGCATATATTTGATCATGCTTGGGTGCGATATCAGGGCGGTGAAGCTGATAAGCGCGATCATATTGTTAGCTAGGCCGGTCGTAGTGATAAGCTATGTGAAGCGGCATTACAGTATCGATGTAAGGGCAGTTTACGATAAGGAGCCGATTACACAAAAATGGAATGGTTTGGCGCAGAATCTTGCATATTATGTCTTGATCAATACGGATGTGATCGTGTTGACCGTTATGTCCACACTGGAAAATGTCGCTATATATTCTCTTTATTCTATGGTCGTAGAAGGAATCAAAAATTTCCTGCTCACATTTACAAACAGCTTTACATCGCTGTTTGGCAGCATGATAGCGAATAAGGAAGCGCAGAAATTGGATGATACTTTCAATTTATATGAATGGTTTGTCCATACCGTGGTTACGCTGTTGTATTCGGTGACTGCCACGCTTATGATTCCGTTCATACAAGTTTACAGTAAAAAGCTTGGGGATGTTGACTACATACTGCCTTTTTTTGCTTTTGTGATGTGCCTGGCCCAGGTTTCGTATTGCCTTAGACTTCCATACAGCCAAATGGTGGATGCGGCTGGACATTATAAGCAGACGCAGACAAGCGCAATGATTGAAGCCTTTATAAATATCGTGATTTCTGTCGTTTTTGTAAGATGGTTTGGTTTGGCAGGTGTGGCGATAGGCACTTTTGCCGCAATGCTGTACAGAACGATTTATCTTGTAGTCTACCTGTCGCATCATATCCTGTATAGAAACATCAGTATATTTGTAAAGCATGTGGCGGTTGATGCGGTTGCCGCCGTTTTAATCTCATTCGTGACAGGATGGATGAGCATGAGCGGCGCTACATATCATGAATGGATGATTCTGGCCGTAAAAACAACATGGATCGCGTTTGTGATAGTAGTGATCTTAAATATCTTTTTTTATAAGCGGGAAGCGCGGTTTGCAATAAACATGGTCAAAGAGAAGATAACAAGAAAGTAAGAGGGAGACGCAATGATATATGTACAGGTTTCAGGCGGATGTGGGAACCAGTTATTTCGGTATGCGGTGGCAAAGACTTTGAGCAAGCTGCATCATGATAATGATATTGTGATGAATTTTTGGTTAGTGGATTCGGCTGCCGGAATGAAATCTGAATTTGTGGATAACCTAAAGGACTTTAATCTGAAACGATACAGGAGAGTGAGTGAATCCGGCAGTCCGATAAAAAAGTACGGAAGTAAAAGGCAAAAAGCTATTTGGTTTATATATAGGCTGCTGGTGGATAATGAGGCCACGAAATACGTTTTCAGACGAAAGCATACTTTTAATGCAAAGTATTATGCTTTTCAAAGCCGGATGCAGAAAATATTAAATAAATTTGGTATATATAATTTGATACAGGGAGATGAGCCATTAAGGAAATCAAAAGAGAAGGTGAAGTTTATAATCGGTAATTATGAAAATAAAATGTATTTTGACAAATACCGGAATGAATTGCTTAAGGAAATAACGAAAAAGCGTCAGGATTTCAAAAATGAAGAGTTGCTAGAAATCATAAAATCTACGGACAGTGTATGCGTAGCTGTCAGGAGGACTGGTTTTCTTACAGAAAACGCAAAGGATAATGTGAAGGATGTATGCAGGGAGGATTATTTTTTACGCGCCGTGTCTTTGATAAAGCAGATAAAAAGTAATCCGACATTTATCTTTTTTTCGGATGAGATTGAATGGGTTAAGCAAAATTATGATTTTGGAGCGCCTTCCTATTATGAAAGCGGGCAAGATTCCCCGGCGGAGGTGCTTGAACTGATGCGCAATTGTAAAAGCTTTATTATGTCAAATTCCACACTTTCATGGTGGGCGCAGTATTTATGTGAAAATTCGCAAAAGATTGTAATATCACCGGATCATTGGTTTAATCTTAAGGGATTTTGCCATCCCTTAGTGGATGATAGCTGGATTTTATTAAAGGTATAGAGGGAATGCTATGATCATTACAAGAACGCCGTTGCGCATATCTTTTTTCGGAGGAGGAACAGACCTGCCGGATTTTTATTGTAGGTATGGCGGGGAAGTGGTTTCGACAACAATTGACAAATATCAGTATATTACATGCAGGCATATGCCGCCTTTTTGGGATTATAAGCATAGGTTCGTATATGGCTCAAAAACAGAGCATGTATCGAGGATAGATGAGATAGAGCATCCGGCTATAAGGGAAGCGCTGCGTTATTTGAACATCGATTATGGAGTGGATATGCACTACAATACAGACATTCCCGCCCGGTCTGGCATAGGTTCCAGTTCATCGTTTACGGTCGGGTTGCTGAATGCGCTAAATGGTCTGAATGGGAAAATCAGGTCAAAACATGAGCTGGCAAAAGACAGCATCTATGTCGAGCAGAAGATGATAAAAGAGCCAGTAGGATCACAGGATCAGACAGCCGCCGCATATGGCGGCTTTAACCATATCATTTTTAGGAAGGACGGAGAAATAGAGGTTCATCCTATTACGATATCCAAGGAGAGGATAACAGAATTGAACAGGCATTTATTGCTTGTATTTACAGGGTTCCAAAGGTATTCCAAAGATATCGAGAAAAAGAAGATAGAGAATATAGATCACAAAATTAAGGAATTGCTTGAGATGAAAGAATATGTTTCGCAGTCTATGGATATTTTGAATTCTGGCAAAGATATATGTGAGTTTGGTTCTTTGCTGAATGAGACATGGAGACGTAAGCGGGAGCTTTCTGAAAATGTTTCGGATGAGCGTATAGATGGCTTGTATGTCAAAGGGATGAAAAATGGAGCCATTGGGGGAAAGCTTCTCGGCGCAGGAGGTGGGGGCTTTATATTGTTTTTTGTGAAACCGGAGGACAGAAGGCGGCTAAAGGAAGCAATATACAATTTTCTCTGTGTGCCCTTTTCATTTGACAATACGGGAAGCCAAGTGATCTATTATAAGCCTGAGGATGAAATTGTTATGCAAAGATACACTGTGCCAGGAAAGGAATGGTAGTTTCACGTGAATGTAAGAGATGCTTTTTTTCATTTGATGTATGACAGGGTTCGGGCAGGAGCGGATATCGTGATTGTAAGTTCTGATCTTGGGGCGCCAAGCCTTGACGATTTTCGCAGGGATTTCCCTCATAGATTTGCCAATGTGGGAATTGCGGAGCAAAATGCGATCGCTGTGGCGGCAGGCTTATCAATGGCTGGAAAGATAGCGATTACCTATGGACTCAATCCGTTTCCCTTGACGAGAGGATTTGACCATATTCGAAATATCATGGCATCGTTAAAACTGCCAATAACGGTTACAGGGCTTAAGGCAGGGACGGCAACTGCGGAGGCGGGATTTTCTCATATGGCGCTTGAGAATATGGCGCTTTTGCGGACTTTGAAAAATATACAGATTGTGAATCCATCTGATGAGACGATTTCAGAAAAACTGGTCGCTGAGATCATGGATCATCCTAAGCCAAGATATGTGCAGTTTGATCCTTTTATTACAGGGAAATTATATAAAGCGGATGAAGTTGATTTTGAGAAAGGATTTTGCGTCTCCGGCGGAAAGAGCAACGTGGCTGTTATTTCTTATGGGATATGGGCTTATAAGGTAAAATCGGCAGGGCTTGACGCAAAGCTTATCGATTGTTTTTCCCTTCCGTTAGATACGGGAAGTTTTCTTAACGAGCTAAAGGGAGTCGAAAAGATCATAACCATAGAAGATGGCATAGACAGTGGAGGGATCGGTTCGATGACACTTGAAATTATGAACGATGCTGGAATCCAGATTCCGTTAAAGCGTATGTCGCTTCGGTTTGAAGGGGGATATCCAGCAAAATTTACAGATAGAAATGAGATATTTGAAAATGAGGGTTTAACGATGTTGAATCTGGAAAGGGCGGTTCAGGTTTGAAAATGGGGTATTTTTGGAATACAAAGGTTCTCTATCAAAAATCGTATGATGTCAGATTAAGATTCCTAGAGATTTTCACAGAGCTTGGCTACGGGCATCTTACGACTGCTTTCTCAGAAGCTGAAATAATGATAAGCATTATGGAGATTGCCATGCGTTTTGATCATAACAAAAAACCGATTGATAAATTTGTGTTAAGCAAAGGGCATGGGGCGGGGATGGCATTCCCGGTTCTTGAGGATTTGGGCATTTTGTCAAAAAAGGATACGGCGGCTGTCGTGCGTAAAGGCGGAGACATAAATATATTGAAGGAATACGTAACGCCGGGATTTGAATTTTACGGCGGTTCACTGGGCATCGGGATAGGCATGGCAGCGGGCCTGGCGCTTGGGTTAAAGCAGAATCGGTCTGACAGTATCGTGTATTGTCTGATGGGCGATGCGGAATGTTATGAAGGTTCTGTCTGGGAGGCGATTTTATTTGCATCGCATAACAGGCTCAATAATCTGGTTGTAATCGTTGACCGCAATTATCTTGGATGCTCGGATTTTACGGAAAATATGTGTCAGTTGGAACCTTTTTCAAAAAAATGGTCCTGCTGTAATTGGAATGTGCAGGAAGTGGATGGGCATACATATGAAGAATTGCTGTCCGCACTGATTAATGTGCGAAAAAGGACGACGGATAGGCCGACGTGTATTATCGCGGATACAGTAAAGGGAAAGGGCTTGGAATACCTTTCCAATATACCGTTGCGTCATGGTTATATGCCAAAAGGGAAAGATGACATCAAAATGTCGTTTGAATGCTTGGAACATCTGGGGGGTGATTATGATAGATTTATTGCTGATACATCCAAATGATCAAAAGGCGGTTTATGGAGATACCGTAAAATATACGGCGTGTGAGCCGCCGTTTTGGATGGCTCTTGCTGCACAGTATTGCAGAGAAAGAGATTTGGATGTTTCTGTTTTGGATGCTGAAGCAGAAAATTTAAGCTTTGAGGAGACAGCAGCCCGGGTAGAGCAGCTTTCTCCTCATTTGGTAGGGATTTTTGTGACGGGAACAAACTTGTCGGCTTCTACGCAAAAAATGCACGGGGCAGATGTGACGTGCCATGAGATAAAAGAAAAAGTGGGGAAAGATCTCCCGGTTTTTTTATGGGGGCTGCATCCTTCCGCTTTGCCGAAGCGTACCCTTCAGGATGGTGATGCCGACTATGTGGTAAAGGGCGAGAATTTTGACACGATGATTAATCTTGCAAAATACCATAAGGGAATCGCGGCTTTTCATCCGGAGAAATTGGGGGGGTGTTACTACAGGCAGGATGGCGAAATTAAAGGTTGTGGACCCGGCATAGCGTTATCTACGGATAAGCTTCCTATGCCTGCATGGGAATTACTGGATATGAAAAAATATATGCCGCATAACTGGCATGTGATGGGCGAGAAGGATCCTTTATCTGCAAAAGGGAGATATGGTGTGGTATCGGCATCTATTGGATGTCCTTTCCATTGCTCGTATTGTGCCATATCATCCCAGTTTGGAGTAAAAAAACTGCGGTTTTGGGATGCCGGGAGGGTTGTGGATGAGATAGAGCGCCTAGTTTTAGATTACGACGTGAAGTACATCAAGTTTTTGGATGAATGTTTTGTTTTGGACAAGGGGTATGTAAGCAGGTTTTGTGATATGCTTACAGAACGGCATCTTGATGTGAATATGTGGAGTTACGCAAGGATTGATACGATTACCCCAGATTTGATGATAAAACTGCGCAATGCGGGTATGAAATGGATCTGCTATGGAATAGAGAGCGGGGATGAAGCTGTGCTGGGAAAGGTATTCAAGAGCCAGTACAACACGAGCAAGACAGTGGAAGTTGTAAGACAGACGCAGGAGCATGGCCTTTATATTAATGCGAACTTTATGTTTGGGCTTCTCGATGACACAAAAGAAACTATGGAAAAAACGCTTGAATTTGCCAAAATGCTGAATCCTGAGTGGATAAATTTTTATTCCACGATGCTTTTGCCTGGATCGAAAGATTACTTTGACGCTTTGGACAAAGGTGACATCAAAAATGATGAATGGATTGAATACTCACAGTACAGTTATGAATGTAAGCCTGCGGGCGGTAAGTACCTGACTCCCAAAGAGGTTCTTGCATTTAGGGATCATGCATTTCATGCTTTCTTTGAAGGAAATCAAAAATATTTTGATATGATACGGGTAAAATTCGGGCAGCAGTATGTGGAGAGCATACAAAGTATGATGAAAAACAAATTGAGAAGGAAGTTGCTGGGAGATTGATTTACAGAGAATCGCAAGGTTATTAAAGGAAAGACGAAAGAGGCGGTAATTGTGGAAAAAAACAACAAAATTTATGTAGCGGGACATAATGGACTTGTCGGGTCTGCGATTGTAAGAGAATTAAAAAGGCAAGGTTACACAAATCTGGCGCTGGTGGACCATAAGAGCCTTGATCTGCGTGATCAAGCGGAAACGAAAGCTTTTTTTGATGACGAAAAGCCGGAATATGTATTTGTGGCTGCGGCAAAGGTCGGTGGAGTTGTTATCAACGATAAGCTTCCAGCCACGTTTTTTTATGACAATATGGCCATCGGGTTAAATGTGATCCATGCCGCATATGAGGCGGGTGTGAAAAAACTCCTTTATTTTGGAAGTAACTGCATATATCCAAGAGACGCTAAACAGCCATATAAGGAAGGAGCGCTGCTGTCTGGGCCATTGGAAAAAACGAATGAAGCGTACGCTATCGCAAAGATCGCCTGTCTTAAAATGTGTGAGTTTTACAATCGTGAGTATGGAACAGATTATATATCCTGTATGCCATGCAGCGCATATGGTCCTGGAGATAATTTTGACCCAGAGGGTTCTCATGTGATCCCGGCGTTTATACGTAAATTCCATGAAGCAAAAGTAAATAACAGCCCAAAAGTTGTAATGTGGGGAACTGGAAGGCCATATCGTGAATTTATATATATAGATGATATAGCTAAGGCCGCCATATTTTTGATGAATCATTATTCCGGAAATGAGACAGTAAATATTGGCACGGGAGAGGAATATACGATTGGCGAGCTGGCGGAATTTATACGTAAGGCAATTGGGTATGAAGGAGAAGTTGTGCAGGACGCTTCTAAGCCAGATGGAGTTCCAAAGAAACTGCTAGACTCTTCAAAGCTGTTTCGTATGGGATGGAGACCGGAAACGGATTTTGAAACCGGGATTCGCATAACCTATGAGGATTATGTGAAAAACATAGATCGATACAATCCATAATAACGAAGGAGGATGGAAATGAGCAGAGTGTTAGTTACGGGAGGAGCAGGGTATATCGGGTCTGTGCTTGTTCCGATGCTTTTGGCCGAGGGCCATGAAGTAACTGTTGTTGACAGTTTTTATTATGATCAACCTACACTTTTAGAACAATGCGTGAACCAAAGGTTTCAGATCATAAGAGGAGACGCCAGAAATAAAGAATTGATGACAGAGCTAGTAAAGGACATGGATTATATCATTCCACTGGCGGCGATGGTAGGATTTCCGCTTTGTGAAAAGGACGAGATTGCTGCCAGAACACTGAATTATGATGCTGTCAAGATGCTGACCGAGATAAAGTCAGATGACCAGAGGATGATATATCCATGTACGAACAGTGGATATGGGATTGGGCAAGGGGATCGGTTTTGTACGGAAGATACGCCGATGAAACCAATATCTCTTTATGGCATTACAAAATCCAATGCGGAAAAAGTTGTGCTTGAAGCGGAAAATTCCCTGACATTGCGGTTTGCGACGGTATTTGGTGCATCGCCTCGTATGAGGATTGATCTGCTTGTAAATGATTTTGTATATAGGGCTGTGTTTGACAGGACGGCAGTGCTGTTCCAGGGGGAATTTAAGAGAAATTATATCCATGTCCGTGATGCGGCGGGAGCGTTTATTTTTGCTATGGATCATTTTGATGTAATGAAAGGCAGACCATATAACTGTGGGCTTTCGTCAGCTAATCTTAATAAGATTGAGCTTTGTGAGAAGATCAAGGAACACATACCAGAGTTTGTATATTTAGAGGCGCCCGTTGGCGAAGATCCTGACAAAAGGGATTATATCGTTTCAAATAAGAGATTGGAATCCTTTGGCTGGAAGCCAGCGTATACGCTGGATGATGGCATTGAGGAGCTTAAGAAGGTTTATACTATTATTAAGAAAAACCAGTATTCAAATATCTAAATCAGGAAAGTAGCAAATTTATCAGCAGAAATTAATCGGCATCGCATAGAGGGAAAATGGGATAAGAGGGAGATAAAATGTTAAATATACCACTTATGGAAAATAACATTAATAGCGACGATAAGGAAGCTTTGATCGATTTTCTGCGATCTTCGGATCGATTTACGAATGGAGAAAAGGTAAAGGAATTTGAAGCGCTTTGGTCTGATTGGCTTGGGGGGGTGATTCTCTTTTTGTAAATTCAGGAGCTTCCGCCAATTATATCACAATGGCGGCAATCAAGGAGTTATATGGGAAAGGGGAGATCATTGTATCTCCAATAGGCTGGACAAGCGATGTGGCTTCTATTATAGCGGCAGGTCACAAGCCGGTTTTTGTGGATGTCAATCTGAAAAATCTTTCGATAAATGAAAATGAAATAGAAGAAAAGATAACGGAGCAGACCAAAGCGTTGCTTCTCATACATGTTTTAGGATACAATGGTTTGTCAGATCGGATCATTCAAATATGTCAAGACCATAATATTCTTTTGATCGAAGATGCTTGCGAATCACATGGAACGTTATTTCATGGGTGTAAGTGCGGTAGTTTTGGCGATATTTCTAACTTTTCCTTTTATTATGCGCATCATATGAGCACAATTGAAGGAGGGATGATCTGCACGAGGAACAAAGAAATGTATCGCATGATGAGGATGATGCGGTCGCATGGTATGCTTCGGGAATGTGGAGATCCAGATTATATAGCGTCATTAAAAGCAAAGTGGTCAACCGTTTATGAAGAATTTATATTCCCGGTTCCAGGCTACAATATGAGAAGCACAGAATTGAATGCGGTCATTGGCATTAGCCAAATGAAACGGTTAGAGGAAAATATACAAAAACGGCGGAATAATTATCATCTATTTATTTCCAATTTAAACTCCGAGAAATACTATACAGATTTTGATAATAATGGGAACAGTAATTATGCGTTCGTTGTCATGCCTAGACAAAACCATCAGGATTTATATGATAAGATGATTGATATGTTCCGAAAGGAAAATGTAGAGTTCCGAAGGGGGACTGCCGGAGGCGGGAATATGGTAAGGCAGCCTTACATTAGAAAGCGATATCCTGACGTTGATCCCGCCGATTATCATAATGCGGAATATATACATAAAAATGGTGTATATATAGGTAATTATCCTGGTCTTTGTCATGAGAAGATATTAAAACTATGTGATAGTTTAAATTCGTTGTAGCATACAGCTTCCCTTATTATCATGCAAAAATAAGAAAGGGGAGCAAATGCTTTACGTGGAAGTTAAGCCGGATTTTACCAATACAGATGAAAGAGGGGGCCTGATCCAGCTGATAAAAGAAGGATATACACAGGTGAATTATATTACTTCCGTTGGCGGATCGGTCAGAGGAGGACATTATCATAAGATAAACAAAGAGCTTTACTACATCATTAAGGGAAGTATGGATGTAGATCTGGAAAAAGAAGGAGAAAATAAGCGTTGTAGGTTCCAGGCTGGGGATATGTTTTATATTCCTCCATTTGTGAAGCATACATTTACATATCTGGAAGATTCAGCGCTGATCACGATGTATGATCGTGGGGTGGAGCTTGATTGCGGGAATATGGATATTTATATAGACTAAATTGCAATATAGGATGGAGGATAGAGATTTTGAAACATTCTTTTAGAGAGATTAAAAGAAAAATCTACTGGAAGAGCTTTGCAACTTCGCTTGATTATGAACATTACGCAAATAGACGGCATGAATGGGTTCGCAGGCAGTTGCAGGATATCCCCCCCGGTTTAAAAATCCTTGATGCTGGTGCAGGACAGATGCGGTACAAAAAATTTTGTAAGCATTTAGACTATTCTTCTTCGGATTTTGGAAAGTATGACGGAAGGGGGAACGGGAAAGCGGGGCAGTCTGGCGCTTGGGATACAAGCACATGTGATGTCATATGTGATATTACAGATATGCCGTTTCCAGATGAGACTTTTGATGCAGTTATGTGCACCGAGGTATTGGAACACGTTAAGAATCCGGAATTGGCGATAAAAGAGCTTATAAGGGTGTTAAAGAAAAATGGAAAGATTATCCTGACAGCGCCGTTTGGCTCATATACACATGAAGCGCCTTATCATTATTGCACCGGGTTCAACACATATTGGTATGAATATGTGTTGCCAAAATATGGTTGTAAGATTGTCAAAATGGATCTGCATAGTAATTTTTTTGAGATGTTGTCTATGGATATTACAGCAATCATTCCATACGCAAAAAAATATTGCAGGAAAGAACTGTCATTTTTTCATAAATTAAAAGTGATCTTATTTAACAGGTTTATTGAAAAACTGGAGAAACTTGATCGCGGAAGTCAGGATGTGAATCCTGGGGGGGTGTTTGTTTTGGGAAGGAAGGGATGACGTGTGATGTCTGAAAACAGAATTGAGTGGGCCGACCGACTGCGGGGTTTTTTGACGCTTCTTATTCTGTCATCCCACGTAGTGCTTCCGCTTGGGAAATTGGGATGGTTTTTGATATCCCCTTATATAGGTGCGTTTTTTTCATTTCGGGATATTTGATGGATCCCATTACAAAAGAGTTTCATCCTTGGCAATATGTAAAAAATAGGGCTAAAAGGCTGTTGGTTCCTTATGCAGTATATGGGATGGTTATGACATGTATTTCAATCGCATACGAGGTAATGAGAGGCTTGGTCCATAGAGACGTAATATCCATAAGGCAGCTGTGTATGCCTTTTGTCGGCCTTATTTATGATCGTGGCAGAATGTTATATGGGGGGGGTATTGATCCGATACATGATGCAATGAGCGGCATAGGAGGCGCTGGCATTACCTGGTTTCTTACATGTATGTTTGTTGCAAGCGTTCTTGTTGCTCTTTATTTTAAAATCCAAAAGACATATATTCTGATCATATATGTCTTTTTTGGATATGCAATGTCCTTTTTGCCCGTTTTATTGCCGTGGAGTATTGATGCAGCTCCGTTTATGGCATTGACGCAAATTGCTGGCTATGGATACAAGAGGAGTAAATTTGAAAATGAATCAAAACAGAGAACTTTTTGGCTTCATGGGTTGGCGTTTGCTGTATATGTCGCGATTATAATATGCAATCATGGCGTTAATCTTTCTTTAAGAAATTATGGCCCTTATAAATTTGCATCGCCTATTCTGTTTTTAATCCTTACGATATTTGGATCGATGATTTATGTGTTTTTGTTTAAGATCATAAGGTTTCCTTATCTGATTGAAAAATATTTGGGCTATGTTGGAAGGAATTCCATCACTTTTCTTGGGTTACAGATGCCAACGATCAGCATTCTCAATATAGGTCTGTTTCTGATTGATGGAAATGAGACATTTATAGATGCGCTTGCTGTGACAGTGATGGCGGCGGCAGGCGTAACTTTTATGTGCAGGATAAAAAACAAGCTGATAAACAGTATGCCTGCGCTTAGATATTTATGATGGACTATGTAGGCATAGAGGGGTCGGAATGAGGGAGTTTATTATAAAAGTCGTAACTTATGTTTTGATCGTGTGTGGAATAACAGTAGCGACGAATGTGCTTTATTGCAGGAACGACAGTAGATTTCCTGAGCTGGAGCCGTATAAGACTATGCCGGAGAAATTTGAGTATTGTGCGTTTGGTTCCTCGCATGCCTATCATGGCTATAATTTTGACGGGATAAAAGAGGAACATGCTTGTTTTAATTTCGGCCTTGCAGGGCAGTCGTTTATTTATGATTTAAATCTCCTAAAAACATATATTGATCATATTGACAGCAACACCAAGGTATTTATTACGGTTTCTTATTTTTCACTTTTTGGATTGTCAGATGAAAAACTCCCATCATTCAAGCAAAAGAACACGAGGTATTATTTCATACTGCCGGACGAGAGGATTATAAACTATAATGCTTGGATTGATTTTTATGAAACGAAAACGCCGTCGTTGATCGCATATGAAAAGCTGCCTATTACGCTCTGTGGGGGGGTAAAGGATAGCGGAGCAAGGAATAATATTAATAATAACACGGTTGATATGCTGGAGGATATTGCGGCATATAATTACAATGTGGTAACAGATCATATATTTAAAAATAAGATTGATCTGTACGGGAAGAGGATTATTAACAATGAGGAAATAAACGCTTTGTTAGAAATGGTAAATTTGTGCAAAAAGCAGGGGGCGGATTGTGTTTTGGTTACAACGCCATATCTTCGGGAATACATTGAAGGCATAGAAGAAAGAGCACCGGAATTTTTTAAGGATTTTGAAAATGTTATGGACAAGGTGATTGGTGACAGCAAGATACCATATTACGATTATTCGCATGATCAAAGGTTTATTGATGATCATAAGTCATTTTCTGATACAGATCATTTAAATGCGAATGGCGGCAGACGGTTTATGGATATTTTAATGGAAGAAGTAGAGTTTGGGGATTCATACAGGAGGTTAAGGCATGCTTTTTAATTCTTGGCAGTTCCTTGTCTTTTTACCAGTTGTATTTGTGTTGTACTGGGCGCTGCCGCACCGTTGCAGGTGGATCGTCCTTTTGTTGTCCAGCTGTTATTTTTATATGAGCTGGAATGCAAAATACATAATATTGATTTTGGTTACGACTGTGATTTCTTATTTTGCCGCACGGGCGATTGAAAAAGGAAAAAACAAAAAGGCTGCGTTGGCGGTGTCGTTATTTAGCTGTCTTGGTATTTTGTTCTGTTTTAAGTATTTTAATTTTGCATTTGAAATTCTAAATGATATTGTAAGTCCTTTTTCAATTAGACTGCATCCTGTAACTGTAAAATTTATTTTGCCGGTTGGGATTTCTTTTTACACATTCCAAACTCTTAGCTACGTGATAGACGTGTATAGGGGAAAGGCAAGCGCTGAGAGGCATTTTGGCTATTATGCGGCATTTATATCTTTTTTTCCACAATTAGTAGCGGGGCCGATAGAAAGAACAGAGCATTTGCTAACACAGATAAAACAGGAACATTGTTTTGATCATAATAGGGCGATTTTGGGGTGTAAGCTTATATTGTGGGGTTTTTTTAAAAAGCTGGTTGTTGCTGACACGTTGGCACCGTATGTGGACAAGGTTTATGGAGATTTGCGCAGATTTGAAGGGTTTTCTTTAATTTTAGCAGCATTGTTTTTTACAATTCAGATATATTGTGATTTTTCGGGTTATTCGGATATAGCCAGAGGAGTTTCGAGATTGTTTGGAATAGAGCTCATGGAGAATTTTAACGCTCCATATTTTGCCGCGTCCGTCAAAGAGTTTTGGAGCAGATGGCATATCTCGCTTTCCACATGGTTTCGAGATTATGTGTACATTCCTATGGGTGGAAACAGGCAAGGGAATGTAAAGAAATATTTTAATCTGATGGTAACGTTTTTGGTCAGTGGGTTATGGCACGGGGCAAACTGGACGTATGTGGCATGGGGAGGCTTGCATGGGGGAGCTCAGATTGTAGAAGATGCGGTATTTGGCAAAGATTACAGTAAATCTTCGAAAGCTAAGTTCGTAAAGAGAATTTTGGTCTTTTTGTTTGTTTCCTTTGCATGGGTGTTTTTTCGTGCGGGTTCTATAGGTGATGCGGTTTATGTCTTTACGAATATGTTTGATGGGATTGGGAATCCGGCATCATATTTATGGGGCGGCTTTGCGAAGATCAATTTTGGCAAGTTGAAGGTCCTTGTGTACGGTCTTGTGGCTTTTCTTCCCTTAATCGCATACGATTTTGTGCAATATAAAAGCGGAGAGCAAGGATATTTATTTTTTGAGAGAAAAGGAAAAATACCGTCATGGATATTCTGGGTTGCAATTGGATGCATTATTATATTTTTCACGCCAAAGGATACCCCTGCGGAGTTCGTATATTTTCAGTTTTAATTGATGGAGGAAGAGCATGAAATCATTTTTTGTAAAATGCATGCTTTATCTAAGTATCTGCACAGTCCTTATCGTCACGGTTAATATCTGGTATTTAAAAATGGATCCTGGAGACAGCATTACAAATAAGTATGCCATGATGCCAGATAAGATTTCTGTGTGCTGTTTTGGATCATCACATGCCCAATACGGATTTGATTTTGGGGATTATGAAAATGTTGATAGGGCTTTTAATTTTGCTATGCCTGCCCAGCCGTTATCATATGACTGTAGGCTGGCGGATCATTACCAAAAGCGATTTGTTGGGGGGTGGCGTATATAACTATTTCTTATTTTTCTTTTTACGGAAAGCCACAGCAAGAGCTGGAGGACTTTAAAGAAAAGAACGCAGAATACTATTACATTCTGCCGCCAGATCTGATAAAAGAATATGACTTTAAAATCGATCTTTATGAGAATAAATTGCCGGCGCTCATAGCATACGAGAATATTCCGAAGGTTCTTTTAGGAAAAAGCGGCAGCGATACGGCTTTTTTTGAAAGATGGGAAAAAGATTCTAAGTTACTTGGCGTGGATTTGTCTAAGCATGCTGTTGAAACAGCAAAAAAAGATATATTTACGGATAAGATTGATGGCAGGGGCAGCCGAATTGTAAATAAGGAAGAAATTACGTCACTGTATGCATTGATAGACTTGCTGAAAAGCCGGAACATGAAACCTGTTCTTGTAACCACCCCTTATTTACGTGAATACAAGGATAATGTAGGAAGTATCGATGCAGGTTTTTATTCAGATTTTAAAGAGATTATCGAAAGGGTGTGCAAGGAGAAGGGTGTTGTATATTATGATTATTCTTCTGACGAAAGGTTTATGGATTCACCGGAATATTTTATTGATACTACGCATTTAAATCGGACTGGCGCAAGGAAATTTGCAAATGTAGTAAGAGAAGAGACTGTAAATGATTAAAATTTAGGAGGTGAAAGTATAAATAATGTTCAGAGAGTTTGCAAATGACAGGTATAAGAAGATTTTCTTATGGACTGTCATTTTCGGGTTGATGAGCCATATACTTATAATTACAAATATAATTCGGAATCATGACAGTGCAAGGATCAAAGGATATGGAGCGGGAATAACATCAGGACGTTGGTTTTTGACAGTTCTCGGGGAGTTTATAGAAAAAATTAAATGGGGTAATTACAATCTCGCAGGACCAAATGCGTTCCTTGCGATTTTGTTTATAGCTGCAAGCGTGTGTCTGATCGTTGAAATGATGAATATCCAAAGCGATTTGCTTGCGGCGCTGTTGGGCTGGTTGATGGTAGCTTTTCCAGCTGTTGTGGATATGATGTTTTTTTCTTTTACGATTGGGTATGATATGTTTGCCACATTTTTGACTGTTTTGGCGGTTTATATTTCCGTCAGGTATAAAAATATCTTTAGCTATCTGCTGGCAACGCTGTTTGCTTCAATGGGGTTAGGGATATATCAGGCATATTTTCCAATGATGTACACCTTGTATCTTATAATCTTGATAAGGAACCTTTTGTATCCAGATAAATATGATGGGGAAATAAAGACTGTCATACGTGACGGAGTGCGTTATCTGCTCTTATCGCTCGCATCCCTTATCGCTTATTTTATAGAGGTTCAGATTACCTTAAAAGTGTACCATACATCTCTTTCAAACTATAGGGATATTGATAAATGGGGGGGTATGCGGTTAGGGGAAATTCCAGCTGCGCTTTTTAAGACATACATAGATTTTTTCAGGGCTCCGGCGCGAAATTTATATTGTGTTGCGGTGCGCCCTGTAATTAAGTATGTTTGGTTTATTTTGTTAGCATTGACTGCGCTTATTCTTATTTGCCGTTTTGTCAGGATCAGAAAGGATAAAATAAGGCTTATTTTAAGCGTGATATTCGTGGCTGCGTTTCCGTTGGTTTCGGACAGCATTGTGTTTATGTGCTACCATACTACGATTGAGACTCTTATGGTGTATAGTTTGGCGGCAATATTTATACTGCCGGTCGTATTAACCGATAACCTTTTTTCAGAAAAGGGGGAAAACTACAGACAAAGGAAGGAGAACAGGTTTTATAAGGGGCTTAAGTCAATTTTGATCGTGTCTCTTTCTATCATGTGTACATGCTATACATGGTTGGCAAATGGGAATTATACGACGTTATGGTTTTCAAATCAGCAGGCTTATTTTCAGTTTGAATCTGTTATCACACAGGCAAAGTCGCTGCCTGGTTTTCATAAGTCCTTAAGATGGGCGTTTATTGGAGCGCAGCAGCCAGATGGGTTTTATGAAAATCCATGGCTTTCATCTGCGGATGCAGCGCCTTTCTATTACTCGAACAATACCAACTATATGGTAGCTTCGTATTCGAGGTATGAGTTGGTGGCGGAAGTGTTAGGGTATAAATTAAACACCCTTTCCGGTGAGGAAGTGAATGAGCTAAAGAAGGATGAAAGGATAAAGGAGATGCCTGTTTATCCAGAGGACGGTGGAATCCAGATAGTGGACGATAAGGTTGTTGTCAAATACTTGGAGATAGCAGATGAATAAGGAAAATGTGAGACTGAATGCAAAGAGCTCCTGTATCGCTGTTATCATTCCGGCTTATAATGAAGCAGACAACATTCGTGGTTCATTCCAAGAGATAAGTGAAGTGTTGATGGGTTTGGATTTGGATTATGAAATATTATATGTAGACGATGGGTCTATGGACAATACATGGCAGGAGATCATTGCGCTGTCACAAAGTAAGAAAAATGTTAGAGGAATCCGATTTTCACGCAACTTTGGGAAAGAAGCTGCTATTTATGCAGGACTAAATGAGATATATGGCAGATGTGAATGCTGCGTTGTCATGGACTGTGATTTACAGCATCCGCCTAAAACGATAAAGGGGATGTATGACTTATGGAAAAATGATGGTTGTGAGGTCGTTTTTGGCGTTAAAAGAAGCAGGGGAAAAGAAGGATGGATGCATGGATTTTTTGCAGGAATCTTTTATCGTGTTATAAGTTGGGCTGTTGGTTTTGATTTAAAAAATGCGTCAGATTTTGTGCTTTTAGATAAAAAAGCAGTTGCCGCGCTGATAGGGATACCTGAGAAAAAGACTTTTTTTAGGGCAATGGCCAGATGGGTTGGGTTCAAGTCGGCATCCTGTGAGTTTGACGTGGCCAAAAGAGCTTACGGTAAATCCAAATGGAGCAATAAAACGCTTATAAAATACGCTGTTTCAAATATTACATCGTTTACGGGGATGCCGATGCAGATGGTGACAGTTATGGGAGCTGTCATGTTTTTGGTGTTTTTTATTTTCAGCGCCGTTACGATCTTGCAGAAAATGAGCGGGCAGGCAGTCGACGGGTTTACCACGGTCATTGTCTTAGAAGGATTTGTAGGCAGCATGATCATGATGAGCAATGGCATCATAGGGTATTATCTGACAAAGGTGTTTGAAGAAGTTAAGGGCAGACCCAAATACATTATTATGGAAAGAATCGAAATGAATATGGAAATGAAACAGGAATGAAGATAGCAGGATTGCGATGGATGCGTTTACGTAACAAAATTATAAATAGAGAAATGGTATCGTACATTGTGGTAGGCGCGCTTACGACAGTTGTGAGTTTGGGCGTGTATTTTGGCATTACTGAAGTTTGGGGGCTTAATAATATCATAGGCGTTCAAGTGGCAAATGCGGTATCTTGGCTGCTTTCTGTGTTTTTTTCTTTTGTATGTAATAAGTGGATCGTGTTTCAGCGAGGAGATGGCTTTTTTTGGAGCGAATGTCTAAAATTTTATATGGCAAGGTTAACTACATTATTTCTTGAAGCTGGAATGCTGGTGGCGTTTGTATTGCTTGCAGGGATAGATGATAAAATCGTCAAATTGCTGTCGCAGGCGGTAAATATAATAGTGAATTATGTTTTGAGCAAGTATGTTGTTTTCAAAAGATAAGAATGAGTATGGATAAAAACGGAGTTTTAGAAAGTTTGCTAAGTGGCATAAAACCTGCAAAGGGATAGGATTGGCTGATGGAAGATAGAGTAAGAGAACATATGAATATCCTTATAACTCGTTATCCATGTTTGGAAAAGTGTAAGGGCCCATGCTTGGATGCGTATGAATTAATGAAGGATTCGTATGGCAACCAAGGAAAACTTCTTGTAGCGGGCAATGGTGGGAGTGCGGCTGACGCTGAACATATAACGGGAGAACTTATGAAAAAATTCAAGATAGAGCGCCCAGTTACTGCGGAATTTGCACAATCGCTTTATGAAGCGGATAACGTCAGGGGGCCTAGGCTTGCAATGAAATTGGAGAGGAGCTTGCCTGCCGTGTCGTTGACCTGTCATCAAGCGCTCTCTACTGCATATATGAATGATGTGTATGGTGACGGCGTATTTGCGCAACAGCTTTTCGGATATGGCAGAGCGGGTGACGTATTTCTTGCAATTTCCACATCAGGGAACAGCCAAAATGTTTTGAATGCAGCAGTTGTTGCTCGTGCACTTGAAATTAAGGTTATCGGGCTTACGGGGGCAGATGGCGGAGAGTTGGGAAAGTTTGCGGACGTGTCGGTAAAGGCTCCAGAAACGGAAACCTATCTGGTTCAGGAGCTTCATCTGCCGATTTATCATTGCTGGTGCAGGATGCTGGAAGAGCATTTTTTTGGAAAACTTTCATAGGTTTGCAACAAAGTTTTATCAAAGTTTTTATCGAAGTTTTATCATTGATCATATGTCTTGTGCCTGCATTTCGTTTTACGTGCAGGCATTTTTTGTCGTTTTTTATAAACACGGATCATTTCTGATCGTATATCTTTAAGCAACTTTATTTTTTCTTTTGTACATCTGGTATATTTCTGATTTTTATCCAAAGAAAATTTTTGTCGTTTGATTCTCGAATTGGCAGAAGACTGATTTATTTGTCGATTATTGACCTTTCACGATAATTCATGTATACTGTGTAAAACAGCCAGTGTGTTTTTAGCGGTCCAGTTGATCAAAAGCCGCTTGGCGTTATTTTGCCTTATTTTTATATTTGAAGTGGAGGAAAATATGATAACGATCGGCGTGGATATCGGGACGACTACAATCAGCCTTGTGGCTTACGATGTGGTAAAAGAAGCCGTTGAAACGGCGGTAACGATTCCAAACGGATGCTTTCTTACAGGCGGGCCGGAGTGGGAGAAGATACAGGATGCGAAGGCCATTGTTATAAAGGCAAAAAATGCCCTGGACGAATTGTTAAATCAGTATCCGAACGTATCGGCGATCGGCCTGACGGGACAGATGCACGGTATTTTGTATGTGGATCAGGCAGGAGGGGCGGTCAGCCCTTTGTATACGTGGCAGGACGGGAGGGGCGATCTGCCGGAGTTTGGGGGAGAGTCCGTTACAGAGTGGATAAAAAAGGCTTGTAAGGTTTCTGCGTCCACAGGGTATGGGTTAATTACCCATTGCTACCAGCGAAAAAAGAAGCTTGTTCCGGAAAATGCGGCGGGATTATGCACGATCGCGGATTATTTTGGCATGGCGTTAACCGGGCGGCGGCAGCCGATCCTTCATGCCAGCATGGCGGCAAGCCTTGGTTTTTATGATATACGAAAGGGCGGATTTCAAAAAAAGGCTCTGGAAGCGGCGGGGATAGACCCTATTATTCTGCCGGAGGTGACAGGCGGGGTGGCGCTGCTTGGATATTACAGGGAAATTCCGGTTTTGACCGCGCTTGGGGACAGCCAGGCAAGCTTTCTTGGCGCGGTCGGGATAGAGGAAAACACGGTTTTGGTCAATATGGGCACAGGCGGCCAGGTTTCCGTTTTATCTGATCATACGAATTTACCGGGGCCGTATTTTGAGACGGTTGGAACCGGGTCTAAGATTAAGCCTGAAACGAAACTTGGATTTGAGGCAAGGCCGTTTCTATCAGATGGAACCTATCTTTTCACCGGAGCTTCTCTTTGCGGCGGCAGGGCCTATGCGATCTTGGAGCGTTTTTTCAGGGAGTATGTGGTGGCGGCGGGCGCGCCGGATAAGCCGCAATATAAAGAGATGGAAGAATTGGCGAAAGCGGCTTTGGGAAAAGGCGGCATGGACGTGGTCACCACGTTTAACGGGACAAGGGCAGACCCGTCTGCGAAAGGAAGCTTAAACGGGATCAGTGAGGAGAACTTTACGCCGGGAGCGCTGGTCTTGGGGGTATTGACTGGAATGGCAAGGGAGCTTTATGATCTTTATGACGAAATTTGTAAGAGCGCGGGAATCCGGGCAAGGCGCATGGTAGCGTCTGGAAACGGGCTTCGAAAAAATCAGATTTTGCGTCAGATTTTCCAGGATTTATTCCAAATGAAGCTGGAGCTTTCCAGATGTGAAGAGGAAGCGGCATGTGGGGCGGCGGTCAGCGGCGCGATGTGGGTTTTTGGAAGGAAAGGCGGACAAAAATGAGCACGAATTGTAAATTATCCCTTAAAAAACGCGATCTGTACCAGACGGCTGTTTTTAAGCGGGGGATTTGTTAGAATAAAAAGTAAAATATAAAAGCGAGCTTAAATCAAACGAAAGTGAAAAGGAGAAAAGGATTATGGCAAATTGCAGCAACAACAGACCATGCCCATGCACTTATGACTGTCCAAGACATGGGAAATGCTGTGAGTGCGTGGCGCATCACAGGGACAATAACGAAGGGGTGCCGGGGTGCTTTTTTTCCGCGGAGGCGGAAGCGACGTATGACAGGAGCATCGAGGCGCTGTGCCGGGATAAGGGGATTTTATAGCAAAGAGACGCAGGATTTGATTTTTTTGGGCGCAAAAAGTTATGAAAACGGGAAAACCTTTCGATAGATATAGTGAGAGATTGGATCATTTGCTGATGGCATTATTTGATGATCGGGTCATTTGATTTTAGGCATGATTGATCGAAATGGAGTTCGTTTGAAGTTATTTTGCAAGGAGGGCGAGATTATGGCGGTTACAGGAGTGAATCATTTAAATCAGATTTATGGGAACGCGTACGCTTCGTCAAGAAAGGATACGGTAAAACAGGGCAATGTAAAGGAAGCGGCAGGCGCGGGCATTTCCAAGACGAATGAAGAAAAGCTTTCCCAAAGGGCGCAGAAATATTTAAAAAACCTGCGGAAGCAGTATGGGGATTACGACCTTATGGTCGGGAATCGTGGAGACGATCTGAAAACCCTGACGAAAAGCGGGCAGAAAGAGTTTTCCGTTGTGTTTTCCAATGAAGAGTTAGAACGCATGGCAAGCGATGAAAAATACGCAAATGAGAAGCTTGGCAATATTGACCGGGCGAGATCGGAAGAGCGTCGTGTAGGGAAAGAGTGTAGTTCAGGGTGTAG
>CANDMI010000054.1 GCA_947385775.1 uncultured Eubacterium sp.
CCAATCAGATTTAGGATTGGCTTCATAAAACAACCAATTTCACGGATTCAGGTATTAATTATGCAAGTATGGCATCCGATGATAGCAAGTGGGTATCAGATGGAATTTTAGAGGAGTTTAATACAGTCAATTATAAGACGCTGTATAAATTATCTTTCAAGGAAAAATTTTGGTGGACCTTAATTGGTAAATACAGTCAGATTCGAGGGTATTCCAGTTTTGGAAGGAAAACATATGAATTTATGGAAAGAGCGGCTGATTGGCTTCCGAGATTTGGGGTTTACTATTATGATTCGGCATACCATAAGTTTCCGATTGGAACCTCAAAGAAGATTATAATCAATGGCTACTTCGAATCCCCCAAATACTTCGCTGACATAGATGACAAGATAAAGCAGGAACTTACCCCAAAGCATCCGCCTTTGGAACAGAACAAGGAATTGCTTGATCGCATAACTTCTACGAATTCCGTCTGCGTCACAATAAAGCGTCAGGACATAGAGAACCCTAGCATTTCAGATGTGTATAAGTACGACATGTCTTATTTTTATGCTGGGATTGAGTATATGAAAAATAATGTAGACGATCCGGTGTTTTTTATATTTGCCGATGACTTGGATTGGTGCAGGAAGAATGTGAAGTTTGACGGAGAATATTATTTTGAGACAGATGGGAATCCGATCTGGGAAAAGATCAGGCTGATGAGTTCCTGCAAACATTTTATTATACATAATTCTACGTTTTCCTGGTGGGCTCAGCATTTGTCAGCAAGTCCTGACAAGAAAGTGTTGGCGCCAGTCAAGTGGATGCAAAGAGATGATCAGCCAATCGATATATATGAAGACAATTGGCTGTATATTTCGCCGGATGGGAAGATAACGGATAAGCATGAGTGAGGTATGTTATGGGGATTTTATCAAAGGTTCATCTAAAGATCGCAAATGGGTTGGGACTTCCGAAAAAATATCAGCATGATTACCTGTTGGACGAATGGGTAAAGAAGGAGATCAAACGTCTGCCCAAAAACACAAGTATTATCGATGTGGGAGCTGGTGAGCGAAAGTATCGTAAATTCTGCCGACACCTAAAATACACATCACAGGATGCCAGTGAATACAATGGGGAGGGAGACGGCGAGGGGTTACAGACAGGCTCCTGGGATACGTCGAAGATGGATATTGTAAGTGATATCACAAGCATTCCGGTAAAGGATGGGACATTTGACGCTGTGCTTTGTACGGAAGTGTTTGAACATGTTCCAGATCCCCAGGCCGCGCTTGCGGAATTATATCGGATTTTGAAAAATGGGGGGGGCGCTTATCCTGACTGCTCCATTTATGTCTGAAACTCATTTTGCGCCGTATCATTTTTGCAGCGGCTTTGACAGGTACTGGTTCACATATCACCTTAAGAGGACAGGCTTTTGTGACATAGAGATAACCCCATATGGAAATCTGTACAGCAATTTTCTGACAAGTATGGACATTGTGATGGGGTATAAGAAAATACCAAAGTGGAAGAAGGCATTAGGGCTTCTTTATAAAAAGGCAATGGTAAAGTATGCGATGGCGGAGGATGATTCATATAAGGTTGCCTGCTTTGGATACAATATTGTAGCTAAAAAAGCATGAGGAAGCGACAGGTAAGCGGCATAAGACAATAAAAGCGATCACGATGATCAGGATCGTATGATGAAGAGTCGAAAGGAGGAGAAAATATTGATCAATGTATTTGGCTCGAAGGTAGGGCAGGAAGAAATTAATCATGTCACGGAATCTATCCATAACCAGTGGATGGGAATGGGGCCGAATGTGAAAGCCTTTGAAAGCTTGATGGCAAAAAGGTTAGGCGCTGACAGATTCCTGTTGGTGGACAGCGGCTCAAACGGACTGTATTTAGCGGTGAAGCTGCTTGATCTTGAGCCGGGAAGTGAAGTGATATTGCCTTCTCTTACGTGGGTGTCTTGTGCGCAGGCGATACTGTTGGCAGGATGCGTGCCAATCTGCGCGGATGTCGATATCGATACGCAGAATATAACGGCAGATACGATAATGCCATATATTACGGACAAGACGGCAGCGATTATGGTGGTGCATTATGGCGGACTTTCGGTGGATATGGATCCGATTAAGGAACTGGGGTATCCGATCATAGAAGATGCATGTCACGCGATTGATTCCAAATATAAGGGAACCGCCTGCGGACTTATCGGTGATGTGGGCGTATATAGCTTTGACGCGGTGAAAAATCTTGCTGTCGGCGAGGGTGGGGGGGTATTGAGCCGTCACCCCGAATATATGGAAAGAGCGACTTTGTTGCGTTATTGCGGGATAGGCAAATCGGGTTTCGAGGCGTCCACTCACGGCAAAGAACGCTGGTGGGAGTACAACATAGTCGAGCCGTTTATCAAAATGTGTCCTTCGGACATTGCGGCAGGCATTGGATTAGGGCAGCTTGAAAAGCTGGACGAGCTTCAAAATTATCGCAAGAAAATATGGGATATTTATCAGAGCGAGTTCAGCAGAGATTCCGGCGTTTGTGCAAATATAAAGACTCCGGTTAACGCCAATGAAACCAGGGGCGATGGGCATTCCTATTTTACATACTTCATCAGGATACCAAGCAGAGACGCGGTGGCAAAGTATCTGTATGAAAAGGGGATCTATACGACTCTACGGTATCATCCGCTTCATAGGAATAAGCTGTATATGCCTTACCAGCATGGAGAGCCGCTGCCTAACTGCGACGAACTGAATGAAACAGGGCTAAACATACCGCTTCATCCGGGTCTTACTATGGGCGATGTGGATTTCATCGTTGAGACGATCAAAGGATGCGAGCTGCTTAAATAGATGGAGGAGATCCTAGAGCATTTTTCAAACACGCTCTAGGAAGCTGCGAACGAAACGCTGATAATATTCGATCCTTTTCTTGCAAAATGTTAAAAATATTGTAAGAGGGGATAGATGATGATAAATGTGTTTCAGCCCAGCTTAGGGCAGGAAGAATTAAAGGCGGTTGAAAACGTTTTTAAATCAAATTGGATTGGAAAAGGGCAGGTAGTGGATGAATTTGAAAAGGCTTATGCAAAGCATATAGGAAGCGATGTCAGCCATGTGTTATCCACGAACTGTTGCACAGAAGGGCTGTTTTCTTCTATGCACCTGTTGGGTATACAGGCTGGCGATGAGGTAATAGCGCCAACTTGCAGCTTTGTAGGAGCTGGCAATGCAGTCTGCGCGAATGGTTCTAAACTTGTGCTTTGCGATGTGGATAAAAGGACGCTTAATGTCAGAGCTAAGGATATAGAAAAAGCAATCACTCCAAAGACCAAGGCGGCGCTGCTTTTACACTTTGGAGGAATTCCATGTGAGATGGACAGCATTATGTCGCTGTGCGAGGAGAAGGGGATCAAGGTCATAGAGGACGCTGCGGCAGGGGTATGCTCGTCATATAAGGGAAAGGCGCTTGGCACGATTGGCGATATGGGGATGTGGTCTTTTGACGCTATGAAAATTCTCGTATGCGGCGATGGGGCGATGCTCTATTTTAAGGATCCAAAGATCAGGGAAAAAGCGGAAAAATGGCTCTACTTTGGACTGGAAGCAAAGAGCGGATATGAAAATGCGGTAGCCCAGAAATGGTGGGAATTTGATATTAGCTCCTTTGGACATAGGGCGGTTATGAACAATGTAACGGCTGCGATCGGTCTTGAACAGTTAAGCAAGCTGTCGGAGTTTATGGAGAAGCGAAAAGCGATTCATGAATTTTACACAAAGAATCTGGAAGGAATAGACTGGATTGACTTACCGCCCAAACTGCCTAAGGGGAGTAAGAGTTCTTATTATTTTTACCATATACAGATAACGAACGGTAAGCGTAACGAACTGGCGGCTTATTTGCGGGAACGCGGGATTTATACCACGTATCGTTATTTCCCGTTGCATAGAGTAAAGGGGTACGGAGTAAGCGGCGATTTTCCGAATGCGGACTATGCCGCGGAAAACACATTGTGCTTGCCGATTCACCAGGGGCTGACACAGGCTGACGCTGGAATGATCGTGGATGCGATCAGGGGGTTTGGCCGATGAAAAAGAAGCTTTTTCACAGGATCATCCGAAGAAGGGCTCTTTATTACCAAAGAAGCGAAGAAACCCTTTTAAAAGAAAGCCTTGGATTTTATGGGGAAAATGTGCATATCCGGTGTGAACATTGGACGGGATTGCGTTATCGGGGCTGGCGCGGTCGTGACAAAGGATGTTCCAAAAGCCTGCGTTTATGTGGGCAATCCTGGACGTATAGTAAAACGATATAATTTTAGCGCTCATGAATGGGAGAACTGGTCAGGAGGATGAAGAAAGGGAAGGAGAAAGTATCTATGGACAAGGTGCGCATTTATCTAAGAGAAGTGACCATGGAGGATTCAAAACACATCATCAATTGGAGGAACAATCCGGCGGTGCTAAATTACTGCATTGACCAGTCGATCATAACGGAGGAATCCTTTGCGGATTTTTATGAGGAGAAGATCAGGACCAGCCAATATAGACAGTATATGGTGGAAAAGGTAGGCAATGACAGCCGTGGCGGCGCGTTATTCTCCTACCAGATCGCAACGATATTCATCAGATACTTAGATGAGAAGAATAAAAAATGCGAATTTGGCATTCTTCCCAGTCCCGACTATGAATGGGATGACGAGGCAAAAGTGATGGCGATCAGGATGATGATAAAAAAAGCTTTTGAAGAATTTGGATGCCATAAAATATATGCCACTGTATTTGCTGACTCCTTTGGTGAGATCAAGACGCTGAAAAAAGGCGGATTCGTCCACGAGGCATATTTGGAGGATGAAATTCTGTCTGAAGATGGGACTTACAGGGATCTCATCCGGCTTAAGGCAATGAAGGATGAGTATGGCAAAGAGCGCATAAATTCTGACGAGGCGGATAAAACATGAATGTCTATTTGTCTATAGGATGCGATTACAAATATGATCTTGCAAAGTGGCTTATCGAACGCGAGGATGTGGATGAAATATATATGGATCATTATCCTTCTATGGCATGTGATTTGGGAAGAACACTGTCCAATGAACATTTTCATTATGTGGAGATGGATACATTCCGCAGACACGATGCCGCGGATTGCGTGAATGTGGATGATTGCCCCATGCCATCGAAGGATTTAATAGAAAAGGCTTTAAAATATGAATCCATGGCTGTGCATCTTGGGATGAGGGAAACGAACTACCCGATTCACACATATGAAGAGAGTAAAAGGAGTTATCTGTTTTTCTTTAGATTATGGAATCATGTGTTAAGTGAAATATCTCCAGGATATATCTACTTTGAAGAAATACCTCATTGTATGTCTATTTATGTGATGTATGTAGTTGCCAGGGTGAAGAATATCCCGGTGACGGTTCTTGAGCCTACAGGGATACGTCTGGACAATTATTCAGGTGGAGTGTATGTATATGGACATTCCATAAAAAGCCTTGGAGCAAATGTAGGCGAGTTTTACGAGCAGATTAAGAATAAGCCGATAGGGGAATGTGAATTAAACGGGAAAGTAAAGACTTACTTTGAGAGATCGGTGGCGGGACGTAACGAAGCGTCCAACAGTGCGGACGCCAAGAAGAAATGGGCGGAGTATGTGTACCGTCAGGAATTTGCTCCCTACTATGACCGTTTGTACAATATAAAATACATTGTCTACTCATTGGCGCGAAAAATGGGATACAAAGGCAAAACAGGGTCGTTTGGAAAATATACCCAGTATCGATTTGACAGAGAGAGAGAATTAAAAGAAAAAGCATGTAGATATATAAAAAGGCATGCCATGCCGTTGAAAACATATGACTTACTGGCTGAACTGCCAGATTACACGCGCAAATACATATATTATCCTTTGCAGCAGATGCCGGAAGCTACGCTTTTTCCGCTTGCGGGGATATACGCAGAGCAGTATAACGCATTACAGATGCTGTCGCGTATTACTAAGCCTTATGGCGTTAAAATATATGTAAAGGAGTATTTTATACAGGCATTTCGCGACAAGGATTTTTGGGACGATGTAAAGAGGCTAAAAAACGTTCATTTTATAAAATCATCGGTTCCAAGCATTGATATGATAAAAGGCGCGATCGCGGTTGCGAACGCCACAGGAACATGCCTTATGGAGGCGGTCTTTGAGAATAAACCTGCGCTTGCGTTTGGCGGAGGGCACAACTGGAAGAATATGCCGGGACTTTTCGAGATTGTGAGCGAGAAACAAGGGAAAGAAGTCATGAAAAAAATACTTGCTGGATATGACATTAATAGAGAGAACCTGCGAAGATACTTCTATGCCATACAGGAGAGAACCATTGAATATTATGTAAACGCAGACTATTCCGTGGATAAAGGTGGGGAATATGATAATACATTAAGGTACATGAAAAGGCTGATCGGTGGGGAGTTGGATAAGATAAAAAAGGGTGAATGGACTGGATATCATGACGGATAAAAAGACACAGCTTGTAGTGTGCGGCGACAAAAATTTCATAGATAAAAATGCGGATTCCTATATACTCGTGGAACCATATCTTGAGTATACAGATATTAACAAAGTCATAAAAGGGAAATTTACATGCCTAAAACATCCTTTCGCGGATAAAGAGCATGCAATCGTGGCGGATGAATATATCACAGAGCTTTCCCGGCGTATGATGAAAGCTTACGGGAACGCGATAAATGAATATGCGGGCATAGGTTTTAATGAATTACAGTGGACTACCGCGCTGTGTGAATGGTTTCGGGGGGGGCCTTAATGACCTGTATTATAGGTATTTAAAATTAAAATCGCTGGGTACAGATGGATATGATCTGGAGGATTTGTATGCGATCGGCTTAACGGATTATGCCTTGGAGATTGCTTTGGCGGACAGCTTAAGGAATATTATGACAGATTTTTGGAAAAATGCGTGGTTATGGTCTTACATGGCAAGGAATGTAGGCATTAAGGTTCGTGAATGCAAAAAGAGTGATCTGATCGCGGATAGCTTTAATAAGAAAAGAAGCCTGCTAAGAAGGGGCGTTGGCGTAATCAAACATCCATCGCGGATAACTGGTAAGATAAAGGATGAGTTTTTGCATATCAAAAAAGCAGACAGAGACAGCGAAGTTTTATTATATGAGACGCTATTGCCGATCGAAAAGGAGTATGAATTCAGAACGCGATCAAACAATCAGATAGATGTAATAAATCCGGCATCAGCCAAAAAAGAGAATTTAAAAATATTAAATAAATATGCATTTGATCCGGCGGAAAGAAGCAGAGTGTTACATAGCTGTTTTGTATGCGGGAATGAGTTTGAAAAAATCGCTCATGAATATATGATATTAACTATGCCTGTCGCATATTTTGAGGCGGCAGGGGAGATGATGTCAAAGGCAAAGAAGATCGTATCATCGTGGAACTTTAGGAAAATATATTCTTCCTATACAAGCATGGAGCTGATGGATTACTGCTTTGCGTTAGCGCGCATAAAAGGCGCAAAGATCTATGGGATACAGCATTCGGGCACATATGGCAGCAGTGAGTTTGCGCCGAGAACGGAGATGGTATTTTCCGATGAGTGGTGCTCATGGGGATGGAAATACGATGGAGCCGATTATGTAAAATCCAAGATCAGACCAATCGTGATGATCCGTCTTCCAAAATATGAGCATACCACGGTGAATAAAGCGGACAAAATATTGTATGCGTGTAATTACCCCCTATATGGAAATATTGGCAGATGCTGGGACTATAGCGAGTGCATAAACAATGAGATGCGATTCATAGAGTTGTTGGATGAAAGAATACGAAAGAAATTGTATTTGCGCATCGACCCCAATAATTTGTTTAATGTAAAATTTGCGGAGCAGATTCAAAAAAAATACAAAGAGATAAAAATAGAGACGCGCTATGAGATCTCATTTTCTGACAGCGCCAGACAAAGCAGATTTGTGATAGATGATTATTTTGGATCTCCTGCCTCGGAAAGCTTACTTTTAGGCGTGCCGGTTGTGATGTTTCGGGCTGACAGAAATATTGCGCCAAGTCCCGCATATGAGCATGGCATTGAAATTCTAAGGGAAATCCATATATATAATGACGATGCGAAAAAGATGGCTGAAGTTTTAAATGCGCACATAGACGAGGATGAATGGCTTGGAACACAAAGAGCGAAAGAAGGATATGCCAGATATTTGAAAACGTTTACAGGATTAGATCATTCTCTTGACGACAAGACGCTTAATGAAGTTTATGAAACATGGTACAAGGAGTTTATAAGATAAGTATAGCAGATAAAAAGGAAGATGTTTTATGAGATATTGCAGTAAATGCGTGATGCCTGACACAAGGCCCGGCATTACATTTGATGAGAATGGCGTTTGCTCAGGTTGCAGATCCTATGATCGAAGAGCGGATATTGATTGGGATGCGAGACAGTGGGAGTTTGAAGCGATATGTGACAAATATCGCGGGATGAATGGCTATGGCTATGATTGCGCCATAGCCGTGTCAGGAGGGAAGGATTCTCACTGGCAGGCGCATCTGATGAAAAATGAGATGCATATGAACCCGATACTTTTTTCGGTGGAGGATAACTTTCCAATGACCGAAGCTGGAAAGCATAATCTCCAGAATATTTCAGAGGAATTTGGCTGCAATATCATCAGCATAAAGCCCGATCGGAAAGCCCAGAAAAAGCTAATGCGATATATGTTTGAAAAATATGGGAAGCCGACATGGTATATCGATCGCTTGATTTATACCTACCCACTGATCATGTCTTTAAAATTCAATACGCCCTTGCTTGTTTATGGCGAGAATGTCAGCTATGAATATGGGGGGGGTAGACTGCGGGGAAACATATTCCGCAAAAGAGCAGCTTCATAACGGAGTTGCCCTGGGTGTGGATGAAAAAGAGCTGATACAAAATGCCGGTGTGACAAAGGAAGATCTAATCCTCGTCAAGGCTCCGGGCAAAGAGGAATTGGAGAAGCTTGATCCGATCTATATATCCTATTTCAGACAGTGGAATAGCGTATCGAACTATGAATTTGCAAAGAGACATGGCTTTCATGATCTGACACATGAGTGGAAGCGAACACACCATGTTGAGGATTTTGATCAGGTTGACAGCAGAGCATATCTGATCCATCCGTGGATGAAATATCCAAAGTTCGGCCATGCGACAGCGACGGATTATGCGTCAAGATTTGTACGTTATGGGATGATTGACAGGGAGGAAGCGATCGGTCTTGTAAGAGAGCATGACCATAATCTGGATCCTCTTGCTGTAAGGGATTTTTGTGAATTTTGCGGATACACCGAGAAAGAATTTTGGCAGATCATAGACGGATTTTACAACAAAGAGATTTTTAGAAAAGAAAGTGGCGGTTGGAAATTAAAGAATCCTATCTGGGATGAAAAAGAGGATAGTCCGCCAAGGGGATATAAATGAAACAGATCATTTATGGAGTTCTAAATCATAAGATCGATCCGTCAGTTGATGGGGTAGTTTTTACAGAGCCTTTCTTAAGGCTTAAGCATTTTGATGCTGTAAAAAACATAGATCATATAGCGACCCTTGAAGATGTATATGATACTGACGAAAAACTTTGCGCTGCAATGGGTGCGTCAATAGAAAAGATGAATGATGTGATTGCTATAATAGCAAAGTTTAGTAATGAAAAATACGGTATGGGGTTAACCTTTGACCAGTACAAATTTCTATACGCGGAATTCGTAATGGCAATTGTATTTTCGTCATTAGCGGTATACCGGAAATTATCTGCTCAAATAAAAAATACAGATGAATATTGTTTCTTTGGGGGGGTTGAGCATAGGATTCTGGAAAAGCTGCGATTTCGTGCGAATGATGATTATTATTCGTATCTTTATGAGATCGTCCTGTTACAGCTTGGCGTAAAAAACATTGGGTATGCGCCATCCCTTAAGTGGGCAAAAGATCATAAGGGACCTTCAAGGATACGCAAGATTGCAAGCGGAATAAAACATCCAAAGGGTACATATTCACTGATCAAAAGCATTATCAGCGGGGGGAAATGTAAAAGTTTACTGATTAGGACGTTCCTTCCCGCAGACAGCGAGGATAGGATAGAGAAAAATTCAAACGGTCAGATCGTCAATATGAACCTGAGACTTTTCTATTGGCTGGAGGGCAAATACAAAGATCGTGTTGCGGATCGATTGAATTATCCATTGCGCAATGAAATGCTTTCTGGGTTTCATGAAAAGGATGAATACGATAAGATTCTAAAAAAATTGTTGATAAATCTGATGCCAATGCTTTTATGTGAGTCATTTTACCAGTCGTATAAAAATATCGAAAGATTTGCGAAAAGATATGATGCGCAAAAAATATACACTGCAAATTGTCTATGGGTTCCATATGGTTACTTTTTTGCGTCCGTGATGAAAGGGAAAGGAACGAGAATTTATGACATACAGCATAGCAGCGCCTATGGATATATAAAGACTTGCTCTTGGTGGGAGATGTCTTTGTTTGACGAATTCCTTTCCTGGGGCCATATAGAACCGAATCCTTATAAAAAGATGCGTGCGGTAGCATGCACGCGATTCGCTGACCACACAATCTGTTCCGTGGACAGTGCAATTGCTGATAGAATCTTGCTGATCACAAACGATGGCGGGACAAGAGATACGTTAGGGGGAGATTATGCAATTGACGCGATAAACAGGCACTTTTCGTTTGTAAAGAAGTTATGTCCGCAAATAAGAAAGAAGCTTACAATTAGGTTTCGGGCAGATGTTTTTGGCTTTCGAGAAATCTACAGTCGGGATTTTCCAGAGGTGAAACTTGAAATGAGTAACGAAGTTTCTCCGATTGAAAGTATTGGAAAGAGTATGCTTATTATTACGGATCATAATTCATCTATGTATATGGAAGGGCTTATGATGGAAAAGCCCTGCATATGCTATGAAGGGTTGACGACCGCAAGCATCAACAATTGCATGAAAGAATGGATCGATCGGCTGGAAGATCGCGGTCTATATTATCGTGATGGGGGAAAGCTTGCAGAAGAATTAAACAAAAGTCTGCTGGATATAATGGAAAGATTTGAGGACAAGCGAAACAAAGCTCTGTTAAGTGAGTATATCAACTATTTTCTTGGCGACTGGAAAAATGCGGAAGAGATATGGACGAAAGAATTCATCTCATAAGTGAAGTTTTTGGAAAATTTGAGAAAGAGGTGGAATTGAGATGAGTGAAAGCGGCATTCAGCTTTTAGATTGTACATTGAGGGATGGAAGTTATATTGTTGATGGAAAGTTTGGAAAAAAGTCCATTGGCGGTATCATAAAAAGGCTGCAAGACTCAGGAGTTGAAATAATCGAATGCGGATGGCTGAAAGACACAGATCATGAAATCGGAAGCGCCTACTATCATATTCCTTCAAATATGGAACAATACTTTATTTCTCCCAAACGCCCCGGCGTGATCTATGTGGCGATGATCGATTATAATAGATATGATCTAAGCCGGTTGCCAGATTATGATGGGAAGTCTGTGGATGCAATTAGAGTTGTTTTCCCGAAAGACAAAGTGGATGAGGGACTTTCATTAGTGCAATTGATCCGAAATAAGGGTTATAAGGTTTTTCTTCAGGCGGCAAATACGCCGGGCTATTCGGATGAAGAACTGCTGAATCTTATTAAGATGGCAAATCATGCCAGGCCGGAATGCATATCTATTGTGGACACCTTTGGCGCAATGCATCCGGAGGATTTATTGCATATACTTGAAATATTTGACCATAATCTGGATAAAGACATTAAGCTTGGATTACACTCTCACAATAATCAGCAGCTGTCTTTTGCGAATGCAATGGAATTTGTAAAAACGCTGTCCGCAAAGGGCAGGAGCATGGTTGTAGATTCAAGTCTGTGCGGAATGGGCAGAGGAGCCGGAAATGCCTGTACGGAACTGGTCGCCGGGTATCTGAACCATAAATTTGGCAAGATGTATGATCTGGATATCATAATGGATACGATAGACATTTACATGAGCCGATTCCTAAAACAATATGAATGGGGGTATTCCATACCATATTTTATATCGGGCATGTACAGTGCGCATGTAAATAATATCGCTTACCTGATAAAAACGCATAAAACACGGGCAAGGGATCTGAAAAATGTGATCGAAAGCCTGGAGCCATCCAAAAGGATCGTTTTCGATTATGACAATCTTGAGAGGGTATATGTGGAATATCAGAGTAATGAGGTCAACGATGAGGATACGTTAGATTACCTAAAGAGCCAGTTAGTCGGCAAAGATATCCTACTGATCGTTCCTGGAAAATCTGCCGCAAGTAAATTCGAGACAGTGCAGGCAAGGATGAATGACGATACGGTCGTAATTGGCGTAAACGCGGCAATAAGCGGGTACAAATATGATTATCTTTTCTTTAGCAATACAGTAAGATACGATTATGCGATCGAGCAAGGATTGATCAGCCCTGACACGCAGGTGATCTTGACTTCGAATATAAAACAGTGTTCGGAAAATGAATCTATCGTTAATTACAACAAACTCATATCGAGAGGATGGAAACTGTTTGAGGTTTCGATCATGATGCTATTGAAACTGCTGCATAATCTCGGGGTTAACAGGCTAAGCGTTGCTGGGTGGGACGGATTTGAGGTCAGTGGAAACAACTATTCAGATACGAACATGGAACCCAATATTTCGAGTGACGATATCGCCTGGTTCAATAAGGACTTGAGTGAGATGCTGCTTGATTTTAGACAAAGAGGCGGCGTAAAAATTGATTTTATCACGCCAAGCCGTTTCGACATGGAGGAACACAAATGAGAACAGCTGCCTTTATTCCTGTAAAGCTGCAAAATGAGAGATTCCCTGGAAAGAACATAAAGAAGTTTCGTGACGGAACGCCTTTGATCTGTTTTGTTCAAAAAACGCTCCTCCAATGCGCGAGCGTTGACGAAGTGAATGTTTATTGCAGCGATGATGCGATTCGTGAATATATGGTTCCGGGAGTGAATTTTTGTAGGAGGGAAAAAAAGTACGATGAAGACAAGATGACAGTGAACGATATGCACGCCTCCATACTTGAGAAGTGCGAAGCGGATATATACATGATCGTGCACTGCACATCACCCTTTATCAGGTCAGATACGATTGAGCGGGGAATCGCGCTTGTAAAGGAAGGAAAATATGATTCCATAGCTGTTGGCAAAAAAGTTCAGGAGTTTATCTGGAAGGACAATGAGCCATTCAATTTTACTAGGGAATATATACCAAGGACCCAGGACTTGGAGCCTTACTATATTGAAACGAATGGAATGTATATTTTTACGAAAGAATCGATGGAAAAGAACCATTGTAGGATCGGAAGCCATCCTTTTATGATGGAACTGTCGGACGAAGAGACGGTGGACATAGATTATTATGAGGACTTTGTGAAAGCGCAGATGATCCTTGACGCACGCGAACAAAATGGGGGGGTATAGAACTTGGTAACGAACATGATGTCCTGCGTATAAAACCAATACCGCAGTATTCCAACTTTTTTAAAGGGGGTGTTGCGGCATGAGTTTGACAGCTGTGATACCTGTTCGTGCCGGGAGCAGGCGCATGAAAAATAAAAACATCGCGCCTTTTAACGGCACGACATTGCTGGAACATAAAATAGAAGTGTTAAAGAAGGTAGATAAGATTGACCGGATTCTTGTTACGTCAGATTCAGACGAGATGCTTGCAATGGCAGAAAGCCACGGCACAGATACACAAAAAAGACCAAAGGAGTATTGTGATGAAGTAAGCAAGTCGTTCGGGGATATGGTTTCTTATGTTTGCTCCAAGATTAAGACAGACCATATACTGTGGGCTCCATGCACATCGCCGTTGATATCGCCGCAAAAATTTCGGGAAGCGCTAGATCTTTATCCAGAGGCGATAAAACAAGGATATGATTCCTTGGTTTCGGTGGAGCCATTTAAACGTTACTTGTGGGATAGTGAGAAACCCGTGAATTATGAGCTGGGGCGAAAGCATGTGCCATCACAGCAGCTGCCGGATTATTATGTCATTACTGCGGGCATACATATTGCGCCGTTTGGAAGCGTGTTAAAGTGGTCGTATATATATGGACATCATCCATATCGGATGATAGTCGACAAGTTTACAGCTGCGGATGTCGATGACGAACTTGATTTTGTGATGGCAGAGGCATGGCTAAAACGAAAAAATGATTTCTGGGATTGAGATGTTGAAGGGTAAAGGCACAGTGAGGCGGAAAATGGATTATGATTTTAAGGGAAAAAGAATATTTCTGACAGGCGGCAGCGGCGGGATTGGAATGGCAATTTCGAAAGCGTATGCAAGATATGGGGGGGTATTACCGCGCCTTCCCATAGAGAGTTGGATTTAAGCAATGAAAAAAGCATACAAGGATATTTGGAGAAAGATTCATCTTGCTATGATATTTTCATCCATAGCGCAGGCGTCAATACGCTTGCCGGTATAGAGGAGATAAATGGCGGAATCATGGAGGAGGCTTTTTATGTAAATTGTATCGCTCCAGTTATTTTGCTGAATCGCTTTGTAAAGGGAATGCGAGATAGAAAAGCCGGGAAAATCATATTCATATCATCACTGTATGCATCCATCTCCCGTGAACGAAGGGTTGCCTACAGTGCGTCCAAAAATGCGCTGACCGGCATTATGAAGTCGATGGCATTAGAGTTAGCCCAAGACGGCATTATGGTAAACTGCGTGGCGCCAGGATATGTGATGACTAAGATGACACAGAAGAACCTGTCTATGGATGTGATTGAAAAGATAAGGAATCAGATTCCAACCAAAAGATTTCAGACGGCGGAAGAGATCGCTGACATGGCGCTGTTTTTGACGTCTGACAAAAACAGGTCCATAACAGGACAGCTGATTACGGTTGATGGAGGCTTTCTGTGCAGATAATGACGTATTTATTAGGATCTGTTTTTGATGGAATGTCCTTGTATGACTTTAATGTTTGGTTATGGAGGTTATACAGGGATGGAAAACGAAAAAGTCAATTATGATGAATGTTTTCATGCGTTTTCGGATCGTGTCGTATTGATTACAGGAGGGGCCAGAGGAATTGGCTTATCTTGCGCAAAGGAGTTTCTAAAATGCGGAGCGAAAGTCATAATAACTGGTCGGAAACAAGCGTCGCTTGAAGCCGCGAAAGCGGAAATGGAATCGGATAACGTTCGATTGATCAAGTGGGACATTTCGGATTTAAGCATTTTAAGTGAAAAAGTGGATCAGGCTATTGGATTTTTTGGAAAGATTGACATCTTGATAAATAACGCGGGGGTCGATGTTACAACAGATGGCAGGAGGTTTGGAGAATGGTTTGATTTTACCGAAAAAGATTATGATCATGTCCTTAACACAAACTTGAAAGCCCCTGTCTTTTTGACAAGGGAGCTTGTACGACGCTGGATAAAAAATAATAAGGACAGCCAGCATATCGTGAATGTCTGTTCCGGCTGCGCTTATAAGCCGGCGAAATATCCTTATGGACTCTCAAAATGGGGGCTTCGCGCGTTTACGCAGGGAGTGGGCAGGGAATTTGCCAGGAATGGCATCATTATCAACGGCATAGCGCCTGGCGCGACATTAACGGACATGATTCAGGATAAAGATGGCGATAAAGCCGTTGATGAGGGAGGGGTTCCAGCTGGGCGATGCGCAACGCCAGATGAAGTGGCAAAGGCGATCGTGTTTCTGGCAAGCAATCTGGCGGATTATTTGGTTGGAGAAGTGATAAGGTTTGACGGTGGGTATTCATTCACCGTATTGGGAGGAGAATAACGTGGACGCAATAAAGATTAAATCGCATCTGTATGATTACCAGGTGGAGTTTTGCGATTCCTTTGAAAGCGCGCTTACTGAAATTAAGGAGAAGGTTGTATATGTAATTGATAAAAATGTATATAAGCTTTATAAGGACAGATTCCATGATATCAATGAGGAAAGCGTTTATTTGATGGAAGCCGTAGAAAACCGGAAAAATATGGATACGGTTATGGAGCTTATTATGTTCTTCAAAAAAAATGGCGTTCGAAAGGATTGGAAAGTCCTTTGCTTTGGCGGTGGGATCACACAGGACGTGACCACAGTAGCGTCCAACCTTTTTCTTAGAAATATAGATTGGATCTTTTTTCCCACGACATTGCTTTCGATGTGCGATTCCTGTATAGGCGGCAAGTGCGGGATCAATCTTGGACAGTATAAAAACCAAATAGGGGTTTTCTATCCGCCGAAAAAAATCTACATTGACACATCTTTTATAGACACACTGAAAGAAGAAGATTATTTAAACGGATGGGGAGAGCTTTTGAAGTTTTCACTGACTGACGGTACGGATATGTATTCCCGTCTGGCGAATGAAGAGCGATATATTCCATGTGACCATATAAAGTTTTATATTCATAAGGGTTTGATGATAAAAAAGAAAATAATAGAGGAGGACGAATTTGAATCAGATCTGCGCCGTGTTCTAAACTATGGACACACCTTTGGACATGCATTGGAGGCATATACGCATAATGAGATCCCACATGGAGCCGCTGTGATATGGGGGATAGATGTTGCAAATTATCTTTCGATGAAACATGGATTTATAACGCAAGACGTATATTTGAGCATAAAAAAACTGATAAAGGATCACTTTTTAAAAAAAGAAATCGTCCTAAAAAGGCCGTGGGACCTTTTTGAAATTATAAAGACGGATAAGAAAGTAAAGGGAGACGCGCTTCATTTCGCATTGCTTGACGCGCCTACGCATCTAATGGTATATGGGATCAGAATAGACGATAAGCTGAAAGAAGATTTTTTAGATTATATCAGAAAGACACATGAATATTATAGCGATTGACTGCGGAGCCAGTTTTCTGAAAGCCTGTTTGTTTGATGAAAAAGGCAATATAAAAAAAGAATTTGCATGCGACGCGCCAAAGCCTATGGAGAGTGAGCTTGACATCCGAAACGTCAGGCAAATGCCAGCGCTCATTAAGATTATAGAAGCGGCGATCGATTCCCTATCCGCGGAATGCAGTGGGAGAATTGGGCTAAGCGTATCGAATGAAATGCATGGCTTTTTGCTATGCAATGAGGATGGCAGTCCATATTGCGATTATATTTCCTGGCAGAAAGAATTTGGAAAATTAGATACGCCATTTGGAAGGCCAGTCGATTCCCTGTCAGAGGATTTTACAAATGAAATAAAAATAAGCGGAATGCCTTTAAGGGCGGGATTGCCTCTTGCCAATTTATTATATTTGAAATACATGGGTTTGTTGAATGGGACTAAGAGGTTAAGGTTTTATACGCTGGGTGATTACATACTGCGGCATTTTGCGCAAGATTCCGTTGCCTGCCATCCATCCAATGCCGCTGCGACTGGAATGTATGACATTCTTTCCGGTGATTGGAATTGGAAACTGGTGGATTATGTGTGTGGCGACAAAGTCCTATTTCCTCAAATAGGGGATGAGCCTTTTTATTTTCGATATAAGGAAAAGCAGTTTGTGGCTGTTTCGGCCATAGGGGATTATCAAGCGGCTATGCTAGGCGCCGGGATAAATGACGGCGCGACCCTATCTTTAAATATAGCGACTGGGGCGCAGGCAAGTTGCTTGATCGAAACGTTCTCACGCAATGAATTGGGTTCAAAAATACAGATCGTTCCTTTTTTTGATCATAAATATTTGAAAAGGATCGCTTTTATCCCAAGTGGGCGGTCTGTAAATTTATATATCCGTTTTATAAAGGACATACTAAAGACATTTGATATGGATATACAAGAGGATGATATCTGGAATCGGATCATTTCGATTTTAAGGAATGAGAAAGACAAACAGATGTCTTTTGACCTATCTTTTTTTGAAAACGCGCTTACAGACAATACGGTGGGGTCGATAGTTGGCATCGAAGAGACAGGGCTTACTTTTGACAATTTTATGAACTCACTTTTTTCGTGCCTGACGGACGGATATCTAAAATGCGCGGATCAGATTTTTCCAGACAGATCCGATGTTTCAACAATAATCATGACTGGCGGGCTGGTAAGGAAATTAAAATATATACAGGATAGAATCCGCGGACATTTTGGTGAGGATTGTATATACAAAGTCGTTTCCAATGAAACATTGATAGGGAATAGACTTCATTTAATGAACATTGTCGGCGGCGGCGTTAAATTTTGAAATCGTTTATGCTCTGAATGAAGCTGGGAGCCGCGTCAAATCAGGATTGCGTTAGGCAGGGTACAACGATAATAATGGGAATGATTGATATGGAGTCGGGAACGCTTTTAGATGGCCTCGTGAGCACAGCGGATATTACTGTGATAGAGGCAATACAGCTTATAGATAAAAACGCGAAAGGCATACTGTATATCACAGATGCTGAGGGAAGATTGGAAGGCAGCGTTACTGACGGCGATGTCAGACGCTGGATATTAAAAGACGGCAACCTTTTAGCCCCTGTTTCAAGTATGGTATTTCGGAATACGAAATACTTATATGAAGGAAGCGCCGATGGAGCGGATAGGATTATGGATTTAAATAAGATAAATTCAGTTCCCGTTCTTGATTCAGAGCATCATATTGTCAGGATTATCTTTGATGATGATACGAGAGGAAGAAGGATTCATGAAAATGCGCTATCCGATACTCCAATTGTCATTATGGCGGGTGGAAAAGGGACCAGACTTCATCCATTTACGAAAATTCTTCCCAAACCTCTGATTCCGATCGGAGACGTTCCAATACTGGAGAGGATTCTAAATCGTTTTTATGAGCATGGCGCAAGGGAGTTTTATCTTACGGTAAATTATAAAAAAGAGATGATCAAATCCTACCTGTATGAACAAAAACTGCCATACAGGATAAATTATATCGAAGAAAACGAACCGCTTGGAACCGCCGGGAGCATCAAATTAATCCACAAAAACTTTGACAGACCTGTTATGATCACGAACTGTGATATTTTGCTTGAACTGGATTACGGTGCGCTGCTGAAACATCATAGTGAAAGCAAAGATGATATGACGATTGTGGCCTCGCTTAAAAATACCAGATTACCATATGGAGTATTGCATCCGATAGAAGGAGGTCAGATTGCTTCCATGGATGAAAAACCACTCGTATCGCATTTTATAAACACAGGTATGTATGTACTAAATCCACAGTTTATTGAATGGATACCGAGCGGAAGGATATATCATATGACGGATTTGGCTGATTCCATGATAAAAAATAACAAGCAAGTCGGAATGTACCCCATAAGTGAAAATTCTTTTTTGGACATGGGGGAATTTGAGGAAATGAAACACATGGAAGAGCGAATAAGCAGCGGTGAGACCGTATGATTGAAATAAGTTAAAAAGATAGGAGATTACATATTTGGGAAGATTTCAGATAGCCGTTGTGACTACAACCAGAGCAGAGTATGGTCTTTTGCATCCCTTATTAGCGAAAATGAGGGACGATGAGGAGGTTGACCTATTCATTCTTGTATCCGGCGCTCATTTAAGTCACAAGCACGGATACACAATAAATGAAATAAAAAAGGATGGCTTTGATATAGCTGCGCGGATTCCGATCTTAGAAGCGTCGAATGATCCGCTTGGCGTATCTCTTACGACATGTAATGCGCTTCATGGTTTTGCGGAATATTTTCATAAACATAAACCGGATTTACTTGTAGTTACAGGCGACAGAACAGAGATGATGGCGATAGCGATTGCGGCTATGATAGAACGTATACCTATGGCGCATTACAGCGGAGGGGATGTCACACAGGGGGCGATAGATGACTGTATAAGGCATTCCATCTCCAAGATGAGTTATCTGCACTTTACTACAACGGAGGCATATAGAAAGAGAGTGATTCAACTGGGTGAGTCCCCAGATAGAGTATTTGCCACAGGCGCTCTAAGCGCAGACAATATACGGACTGCGCCGCTGATGTCAGAAAATGAAATCAGACGCGATGTGGGTGTGCCTGAAAGGATAAGATATGCGGTGGTGACGCTCCATCCGGTGACTCAGGAAGATCATACGGCAGGGCGGCAGGCGGAAATGCTGTGCTCCATCATGGAGGGCAGACAGGAATTCTTTTTTATTATTACAAAAGCCAACGCTGATGTGGGCGGTGACGAGATTAATAGGAAGTTTGAGGATTTTTGTACAACGCATAAAAATGGTGTGCTTATCGATTCGCTGGGCATGATTCGATATCTTAGCGCTGTTAAGTATGCTTCCTTTGTTCTTGGCAACAGCTCCAGTGGCATAGTGGAGGCGCCAATTCTTGGAACGCCGACGGTGAACATCGGAGACAGACAAAAAGGCAGGCTGTTTACAGATACGATCATCAGTTGCGGTGCAAATAAAAAAAGCATAAACGAAGCGATCGATAAAGCGTTGTTGACTGCGCATATCCCAACCAGTATTTATGGAGACGGCAATGCCGCAGAAAAAATGCTCCAGATCATAAAGAGTACATTGAAAGAAGGGAAGATTGACTTAAAGAAGGCGTTCTATGATGTCGGCGGAGAAACTGTTTTGCAGGATGTATCTGGCGAGAGAATCCAAAGTGTATCGCAGCAATGAAAAACAGCAATGCATCGATGCGCTTATTGGTGCGGGAGGGCTGGCGCATGATAAAGATTGGTTATTTTGGAGATGGGCCGTGGGCTCATGAAGCATTTCAGAGAATAATAGCGGACAAAACAATAGAAATTGGCTTTGTGACGGTAAGGTATGACAGTCAAGATCCTGTCCTCGTTTCCTTGGCGAAAGATGCAGGCGTGCCCGTGGAGATTCATCAAAACATAAACTCGGATGAGTATTTAGACAGGATTAAATCTTACGATGTAGATTTATTTGTTTCTATGTCTTTTAATCAGATATTCAAGACACGGACCATAAACTACCCGAAATTAAAGACTATAAATTGTCACGCAGGCAAACTTCCTTTCTATCGTGGAAGGAATATTCTAAACTGGGCGCTGATCAATGACGAGAGAGAGTTTGGGATAACGGTCCATTATGTGGATGAGGGGATTGATACAGGAGATATTATTCTCCAAAGGACATATGCGATTACGGATGAGGATGATTACAGCACGCTGCTAAGCAGGGCGTATACAGGATGCGCAGATGTGCTTTATGATGCTATAAAGCTGATACAGGCAGATAAAGTCGAGCCTGTGAAACAGATTAGCATTGACCCGATAGGTATGTACTGCGGCATGAGGAGTCAGGGGGATGAAGCGATCAACTGGAACTTATCAAGTCGAGAGATTTTTAATTTTGTCCGTGCGATTTGCAAGCCTGGACCTATGGCGGTTACCGCATTAAAGGGAAATGAAATGAAAATAAACAGAGTCCGTGAAATAGGCGGAGCGAAACCATATATAAACATACCCGGACAGGTTTTAGGCAAGACGGAAGATGGTTTCTATGTAAAGACAAAGGACACATTTGTTGAAGTGATCGAATATGAATATGAAGGCAAAATAAAGGTCGGAGACCGCCTAGGGGAAAAATCGCAGATATAAGAATACAAAATTAAGAAAGGCAGAAAAGGGAAACAGAGCAAAATTTTACCTGGACAAAAGCAAATGGGAGAAATATGAACGAGAACGCGAATAGAACCTTGATCATAGCGGAAGCAGGCGTGAATCATAACGGATCGCTTGAAATTGCAAAGAAACTGGTTGAGGAAGCTAAAAAGAGCGGCGCCGATATTGTGAAGTTTCAGACAGCAAAACTGGATGAATTCGTTTCTAAGTCGGCTCAAATGGCGGAATATCAAAAGGAAAATATCGGCAAAGAGGAGTCGCAAAAGGAAATGTTAAGAAAACTTCTACTTCCCTTTGAAGATTTTATAGCATTGTCTGACTATTGCAGGCAAGTGGGAATAAAATTTTTGTCTACGCCGTTTGATATCGAAAGCATCCGATTCCTAAATGATTTGCAGGATATCTGGAAGGCGCCGTCCGGAGAGATAACAAACTATCCATATCTTGTGGAAATTGCCAAGACCGGAAAGGATATTATTCTTTCTACAGGAATGAGCACGCTTGATGAAGTGGATGCCGCCATAAAGGCACTGGAATCAAACTGCGCGGGTAAGATTACATTGCTTCATTGCACGACCAATTATCCGACGCCGATGCAGGAAGTGAACTTGAGAGCCATGATTACAATGAAAGAGCATTGTGGGCGCCAGATCGGATATTCGGATCATACGAAAGGCTTCGAAGCGTCTATAGCGGCAGTCGCAATGGGGGCAACGGTTATAGAGAAACATTTCACGCTGGATAGAACGATGGAGGGGCCTGATCATAAAGCGTCTTTAGAACCTGATGAATTAAGCGCAATGGTAAGGGCTATCAGAAACATAGAGCAGGCAATGGGAGATGGGGAAAAGAAACCGCAAAAATCTGAAATTGCAAATATTGCCGTGGCCAGAAAGAGCATTATAGCGGCAAGGGATATTAAAAAAGGAGAAGTTTTCACGAAAGAGGATCTTACGACCAAAAGACCGGGAAATGGCATAAGTCCTATGAGATTGGATGAGGTTGTCGGAACAAAGGCGATTCGGAATTTTATGGAAGATGAATTGATAGAGGTGTAAGAGATTGAAGGAAAGGAAACAAGAATGATAAAGAATCTTGCTTTTATATCTGCAAGAAGCTTTCAGGAAAAGGCGCTATGAAAATAATAAAAAAATTCAGACTTATTCTTTCAAGACATCAGAAATTACGGATAGCAGAGCTGTTTGTTTTGATGGTAATTGGCGGGTTTGTTGAAACTTTGTCTGTCGCGTTGATGCTGCCGTTTATGGATGCTGTCATGCAGCCGGAGGGGTTCAAGTCCACATGGTATGGCAAACTGATATGCGATTTATTAGGGATTGATTCGACCCGGGCATTGCTTGTTATAATAGCGATAGCGCTTGCTTTGCTGTATATATTTAAGAACATCTATCTGATGTTTGAATATAACATACAGTATCGATTCGTCTATGGCAACATGTTCGAGTTACAGAAACGAATGCTTGACGTTTTCATACATAGGCCATATGAATATTTTCTGAAAGTCAATTCAGGAGAGGTAATCCGTATCATCACATCTGATACCTCAAACGCGTTTCATCTGCTCGTTACATCGCTATTGCTCCTGACGGAGCTTGTCGTGTCGGCGATGCTGATAGGGACGATATTTATAATAGCCCCCGCAGTGACAGTATGCATAGCTCTTTTGTTGTTAGCCTTGCTGGCTGTGATTTATCTGATGATAAAGCCAATGCTTAGAAGGGCGGCATTGAATCAGCAAAAAGCTGGAACCGGAATGAACAAGTGGCTGTTGCAGTCGATCCAGGGCATAAAAGAACTAAAGGTGATGCGAAAAGAAAGTTTCTTTCAAAGCAATTATAACACGTATGGCAGCATGAGCGTAAATGCCACCAGATGGAATCAGATCTTGCAGATGGCTCCAAAATTCATGATAGAAGGCGTCAGTATGGGCGCGACATTTATCGTCGTGGCTATTATGATCTACATGGGCGAGGATTTGGAGGCGATCATCCCAACTCTTACAGCTGTAGCTATGGCGGCGATAAGGCTGCTTCCGTCGGTGAATAGGATTTCGAATGCGCTTACAGCCGTTGCATATGGCGAACCCATGCTGGATAAGGTTATTGAGAATCTGGCAGATATTGCGGCAGCAAAGAAAAATGAGATGGAAGAAAAAGAGAACGAAATAAATCAGGTAAAGAAAATCCCGGCGTTTTCAAAAAGCGTGCAATTTAAGGGAATCAAGTACCACTATCCGGATGCGGAAAGCTATGTGCTTGATGGCGCTTCTATGGAAATAAGGAAGGGTGAGTCTGTAGGCATTGTAGGGTCGTCCGGTGCGGGAAAAACCACATCTGTGGACATTATCTTGGGACTGCTTAAGCCACAGGGCGGCGAGATTCTCATAGACGGTGTGGATATGAAAGAAGATCTGGGAGGCTGGCTGGATCAGATCGGATATATCCCTCAGATGATTTTCCTATTGGATGACAGCATACGAGCGAATGTTGCTTTTGGAGAGGATCATATTGATGACGATGACGTATGGAGAGCGCTTAGGGAAGCTTCCTTAGATGAATTTGTTAAGGAACTGCCAGGCGGTTTAGATACGCAAATAGGAGAGCGTGGTGTACGGCTTTCAGGCGGGCAGAGACAAAGAATAGGGATTGCAAGGGCTTTATACCGCAATCCGCAGGCGCTGATCTTGGATGAGGCTACTTCAGCATTAGACAATGAGACAGAGGCCGCGATAATGGATTCGGTGAATGGGCTAAGGGGCGTTAAGACAATGATCATCATCGCCCATCGCCTATCTACAATCGAGGCTTGCGATAAGGTATATAGAGTAGAAAATGGAAAGATTAAGAGAGAACGCTGATAAAAGAAAGGAATTAATAGGCAAGCTTGCCATCATCCCGGCCAGAAGCGGATCAAAGGGACTCCCAGATAAGAATATTAGGGAAATAAATGGGAAACCTCTGCTCGCCTATAGCATAGAGGCGGCCACAGAGTCAAATATATTTGATGAGGTCATGGTGAGCGTTGATTCCTGCAAGTATGCAGATATTGCAAGACAGTATGGCGCAAAGGTGCCGTTTTACAGATCTAAGGAAACCTCGTCTGATAAAGCGACATCCTGGGATGCCGTATTCGAAATACTTGAAAACTATAGGAATATCGGAAAAGAGTTTGAATCTTTCTGTCTCTTGCAACCGACGTCGCCTCTTAGGAATTCATACGACATAGCGAATGCGTATAAGATATTTGATGAGAAAGGGGCGTCTGCCGTTGTGTCGCTTGTGGAACTGGATCATCCATTGTCCTGGTGCGGCACGGTTTCGGACAGCGGCAGTATAGAAAACTTCATACCATCAGAGCGGATGGCAAGAAGGCAGATCCAAACAAAATATTATAGACCGAACGGGGCTATATATATACAAAAAACATTGGATTTTTTAAATGATAGGTATTTGTACAGGAAAGACTCCTATGCCTATATCATGCCCAAGGAACGTTCTGTGGATATAGACACGGAATTTGATTTTAGATTTGCAGAATTTTTGATGAAAAGTGTTGGTGTGAATGATCGAGAGGAGTTGTGATGAAAACAATAGTCATCTATGGAGCAACGGATACAGGAAAAAATATATATTATGATTTGATGAAAGAGCAGTCTGGCGAGGCAGCGTCCATCATACTCTTCTTTGACGATAATCCGGCCTTATGGGGACAAAATCCAAGGCATAGATATTGAGGGAAGTGTAAGAAAGGTGGTGCAAAGAAATGATCATAACAAGAGCGCCTTTCAGGGTAAGTTTCTGCGGAGGAGGATCAGATCTTCCGGCTTTTTATGAAAAATACGGAGGCTGTGTCTTATCTACTACTATACGTAAATATATGTACGTTTCGATGCATAACTATTTCCATAAGGACAGGATTAGTCTGAAATACAGTAAGACGGAAGATGTGGACAATGTATCTGATATCAACCACAAATATTTTAAACAATGTCTTTCTGATTTCGGCGTTACCGGCGTGGAAATTACCTCTATGGCTGACATTCCGTCAGGTACCGGACTTGGATCATCGTCTTCGTTTACCGTATCGCTTCTCCAGCTTTTACATACCTACAAAGGCCAATATGTCGATAAGTACAAGCTGGCGAAAGAGGCGTGTGAAGTGGAGATCAATAAGCTCGGAGAGCCTATAGGCAAGCAAGATCAGTTTGCAGCGGCGTTTGGAGGGTTGAAGTTCTACGAATTTCTTCCCACAGGCTTTGTAAATGTCGAGCCAATAGTAATGAATCGTTCTTCTTACCATAAGCTGGAAGACAATATTTTGATGTTTTATATTGGTGGGAAGCACAGCGCTTCGAAGATATTAAAAGAGCAGGGGGAGAATGTGTCAGCCAAAGGAGTTGCCGATAAGATAGAAGCCCAAAAACAGATGTGCAGCATAACGCGGGAGCTAAGAGAGAGACTTCAAGAAAATGAGATTGATGCAATGGGAGAGTTGCTTCATAAAAACTGGATTCTTAAGAAATCTCTCGCTTCTGGCATCACGAATCCTCTTATTGATGAGGTGTATGACAGGGCGATGAATGCGGGAGCCACAGGTGGGAAACTCTTAGGAGCCGGTGGCGCAGGTTTTATGATATTCTACTGTCCTGATACGGACACGCAATGCTCTGTGAGAGCAGCCCTCTTAGATCTGCGGGAGATGGATTTTGAGATGGATAATTCTGGGGCGAGTATCGTATTTGTGGATAAAGATTTTGGGTAAAGAATTTCGTTTTTTGTGATGGTCACAAGAGGATAGTGAAGAGGATTTAGGATATGAGTAACATTCTATTAGCAGGCGGCGCAGGTTTTATTGGATCTCATTTAGCGGATCGATTCATAGACTCCGGTCACAAAGTATTTTGTGCGGACAAATTCATAATGGGTGATGGCAATATTGAGCGCTTGAGGCTGAATCCGAACTTCGTATTGATTCATGCAGAATTGGCGGATGAGTCTCAGGTTCAGAAGATATTTGAGTTGGGAGCGGTTGATGGCGGCATAGACGCTGTGTACCATTTAGCGGCGAATTCAGATATCCAAAAAGGCGGTAAGGAGCCGGGGATAGATTTTAATGACACATTATTAACCACACGGGCGCTGCTTGAGGGTATGCGCACTCACAATGTTAAAAATCTCTTTTTTGCATCTACGTCAGCGGTATATGGGGAAAAGGATGAAGCGCTGAATGAAACTACAGGTGACCTGCGGCCGGTAAGTTACTATGGCGGTTGTAAACTGGCATCAGAAGCGTTGATCAGCTCCTATGTATCTATGTGCGATATGAATGCCGTAGTTTTTCGTTTCCCAAATGTCATCGGTCCGAGATTAACACACGGCGTTATTTATGACTTTATAAGGAAGCTGCAAAAGGACAATACGCAGCTGGAGATTCTCGGGAACGGCAAGCAGTGCAAGCCTTATATCTATGTACTTGATTTGGTAGAGGCGATCGTAAAGCTCACAGACAGTTTCTATAACTGTGAGAATCCTAAGGATAAAAAAGATAATCCTCTTGCCCATGAAGAAATCTATAACCTAAGTATAGAGGGCTTAGGCACAACTGTCACAAGAATTGCAGAAATTGTGGTCGAAGAGATGGGACTATCCAACGTAGCTTTTAACTATACTGGCGGTGACAGAGGCTGGAAAGGCGATGTGCCTAAGTTTGAATACGATATAAGTAAAGCACTAAGTACAGGTTGGAAACCGAAATATAGCAGTGAGGAAGCGGTAAGGCAGAGTGTGAGGGATGCCATAAATAGCGCAGCGAAAAGAACATAAAAGGGATAGAGCGTTTCATGACGCATTGGCGTCTTTCGAAGAATTGGGGGATAAGTTTGAAACAAATAAGTGGAGGACAGCCAAGAAATAAAGGGCATAGCAATCAAACCATCTTAACAGGTGGTTTTGAAAACTGAATATAGACACAACATCTAATCAGGTAACAGGAACAACATCATCCTTGATGGTGTAGCCTCGTTGTTTAAGCAGATTAAGCGCCTGAGAAGTAGTTAAAACTTTTTCTTTGTTCACAGGACGTGATTCAAGAAAGCCTTCTGGTGTAT